>JAYVSF010000623.1:0-51019 GCA_043775605.1 Myxococcales bacterium | reverse complement strand
GCTCGGGTCGGGTACGGCACCAGCGCGCCGGTGGTGGCGTCGAGCCGACCCCAGATCCGGCGGCCGCGCGCGTCGGGGACGAAGCGGGCGAGATCGACCATGACCAGATCCGGCGGGCGCGCGTAGATCGGGGTCTGGTACGGCCCGCCGCGGGTGCGCGAGGCCCGGACCGGCTGGACGTGATAAGCGGTCATCTTGCCGTCCGGGCCGGTCGACGACGCCGCCGACCACGGGCGGGTCTCGGCCTCGAGCGCCCGGCGCGCGGTGGCGTCATCGCCGGCCGGGACGCGCGCGACCGCGGCGCACAGCGGGGTCCAGTCGCGGGCGCGACCGAAGCGCGGGTCGACGCCGATCCAGGCGTGCGGTGGCAGCGCGGCCAGCCGGGTACACGAGCGGCGCAGCGCGACCAGCGCGGTGGCGAGGTGATCGTCGGTCCAGCCCGGCAGGTCGGCGAACGTCGCCGCGGTCAGGTACAGCGTGTCGCTGGCCGCGGCCGCGACCTTCGCGAGGTGGGCGGCGTCGGGATCGAAGGCGACGTCGCCGGCCACGGTCGCGCCGTCGTCGGTCGAGGCCAGCGTGAACGGCTCGTCGGCGTCCGGGGCCGCGGTGGTGGCGTCGAGGGCGCCGGTGGCGTCGATCGGGGCGGACGGGCCCGCGTCGCGGTCGTGGGTCCGGGTGTGGCCGCCGGCGTGGCACGCGAGCAGCGCCAGCAGGACCGGCGTGACGCGAGCGGAGACGGAGGGAGCGGGCAGCATGACGGCGTCGGCGCGACGCTACCGCGATCTACGCTCGACGCGGCCGGTCTGTTCCCTGGAACGTCGAGCGCGAGCTGCGCAACTACCTCGCCTGCGGAATCCTCGCCCACGCTTGAGAGGAGCGGACTTTAGTACGAGAGGACCGAGTTGGACGATGATCACGAGGACGATGACGACGACAGCACCGGCGCCCTGCTCGACCACCGCCGGGAATGCCCCCGAACTCGCGGCCGCCCCCGCGGGCGCCCAAACCGCGTTGATGCGCCTTATGCTCCGGTGACCACGCGGCGGTCGTAGGCGCCGTTGCGGACGTCGACGCGCTGATCCGACCGCTGGTACGGCCCGGCGCCGACCAGGCGGTCCAGCTCCTCGTCGAGCACCACCTGGATGGTGCGCCGGACCGCCTGCCGGCACCGGCCAGCGAGGTCGAGTTGGAAGTCTTCTTGCGTTGGGATCACGAGCTGGGTAGCCTGGTCGCGAAGGAGTCGTTCTGATTTCTTCAAGGGGTCCTCCTCGGTGTCGTAACCAAGAGGTTCCCCCTTCTTTTCTTGGGGCCCAAGAAACCGGCTTCTACACAACTATAGGGACACGACCGGAGCACACGCTCAACCACGAGATGGCCTACGCCGGTCCGGTCCCGCGCGTCATCCATCCGACCACCGGTGGCGCGGCTCGCTCGACGGGAAAGCCGCGCCCCAGCCACCTGAGGCTGGTCCCATGATCAACGTCGTCCAAGAAGAGCTGCACCCATCCGAAAAACGAAGAGCCCCGGCTCGCTAGCAACCGAGGCTCTTGCCGACCGAGTAAGCCCAGTCCGCTGTCGAAGGTACCCCGCCGCCGGTTCGCCCGGATGGCTCATGTCGCGGGGGTCAGGGGGCGGCGAGCCAGGCGGCCAGAACCTCGGCGGCGTCTCTGGCGTCCCAGCGGGCGACGAGATAGCGCAAGACCTGCTCGACCGCGGCGCGCTGGCGAACGTCGAGCGTGGCGAGGCGCTCCGGTGTCGCGGCCGCCACGTAGGCGCTCTGGTGCGGCCACACCTTGAGCGTCGAGAGCAGGTACTCGCGGAGGTCGGGACCGTACTTGTCGCCGGCTTCGTCGCTCGCCACGGCTGCGTCGAGGTAGGCCGGCAGGTACGCGCGATAGGCCGGCGGGCTGAGGGCGATGAGCATCTCCCGGTGATAGAAGAGCTCGCGCACCGCCAGGTCGGCCCACGGGCGACCGGCGAACGAGGCCGCCATCTCCCACGCGTCCTCGCTCGTGCGGTACGCTTCATACAGCATCTCGGGCACCGCCGTCGGTGCCTCCACGATCGCGAACGCAGCGCGGATCTCGGCGCGGACGTGCTCCTTGTCGAGGGGGCCTACTTGCACAGGCTCTTGTCCTTCTTGTAGGTCAGCACTTCCTTGCAGTAGTCGTAGGCCTTCTTGGCCTTGCCGAACTGCGACTCGCGTCGGGAGCTCAGCCGAGGCAAGCAGTCGCTGTCGAGCCGCTCCACGGCATCGACACACTTGTCGGCCTTCTCCATCGCGTCCTCGAGGTCGCGGCAGGAGACCTCGGCGTCGTCCTTCGACCACGACTCGCAGGCCTGGCCGTAGCTGCTGCACGCGCGGTCGACGTCGTCGGCGCGCGAGCCGTAGGTCGAGTCGGAGCAGGTGTAGAGCCGGCCGTCGCCGCGGCGCGTGTTGAGCTCGTCGTAGCAGTTCTTGCGAGCGGCCCCGGCCTGATCGACGGCGTCCTTGTGCCCCTGGTTGCCGCCGTCCCAGCAGCGCCGGTTCTCGTCATCGCGTGCCCTGACACAGCGGTCGCCGTTGTCGATCCTGACCGTGAAGTACTCCTCTGCGACCTCCGGGGTCTGGGGCACGCCGCTCGTACACGACCGCGGCTCTTCCTTGCAGTTGCGCTTGATCTGCCCGCGGTAGTCGCTGATGTCCGACGCGCTGCAGTCGACGCAGACCTTGTCGCCGTCCTCCTTGGTGTGGCAGTGGCCGCGGGCGCAGTCGTCATCGACGCTGCACGTCTCCGCGGTCTTCTTCGTGCCGCCAGCGGCGTACACGGTCAGGGCCCCGGTCACGGCGACCAGGCTGCCAACGACGATCCAGGCTCGCGTCCTCATGGAAATCCTCCAGGTGGAGACTGCTAGCCGCCGCCACGACTACGCCAGCCTCGCCGACGAGCGGATGGGCCTCTCGGGACGACTATCCATCGGAACAATGACGACGGCCATCACCCGTGTCGGGTGACGCCGAGATGGGCCGCAGCGGCCGAGGAGTCGCGCGGATCAGGCGCTGCCCTTCGCGAGGGTGCGGGCGAAGTGGTGGTAGGCGTGGGCCATGTCGGCCTCGCGGTCGCGTCGCTCGAAGGGCGGGACGAGGTTCTTGCGGTCGAAGTCGGCGGGCAGCGGGGCGCCGGTGCGGAGGTGGTCCTGCCACTGCTCGAAGGTCTTGCGATCGAGGCCGACGCTGGTGGTGATCGGCGCGGTCGCCGCGACCCGGCTCGGGCTCCGCATCCGCGCCAGCGGCGAGCGCCCCGACGCGGTCGCTCGGGCCTGGCGCTGGTCAAGCCCGAGGGCACCGGCTGGAGCTTCGTCGACGGCAAGAATCAGGTCGTGCTCGATCCCTTCTACTCACCCACCTCGACCTCCCCACCGAGCCACCCGCGGTCGCCCCCGCTCGCGCCCCGCCCCAGTTCCTCTTCTGGCCCACCGGCTGCGACCCGCTCCCGGACCTCGACGCCTACGATCCCGCGTAGGCGCCCGCACTCGCCTCCGTCCCTACGTCCGCGCGCACGTGGCAGGCCCTCGGCTCGTCCGCGGTCCCACCGGCGCCCTGATCTACGTACGCTCCCTCACGTGTCCGACCGGGCCGAGACCACCGCCGTGAATGCCCCCGAACTCGCGGCCGCCCCCCGCGGGCGCCCAAACCGCGTTGATGCGCCAGCCGGCGCTTCAGCTTGGGCTGCTTCGCCGCGGCGCGCTGCGTCGCCGGCCGCAGCGACGACTTCCGCATCACCACGCCCTGGGCGTCGGTGGTGAGCACCAACACCCCACTGGTGGCGCGCACCTCGCGCCGGGTCGCCACCTCGCGCTCCCGGTAGAAGCTCTCGAAGTCCGCAGCGGCGGCGACGACCAGCGCCTCGGCTTGCCGCTTCGGCAGGTGCGCGCCGGTCGTCGTCGCCACCGCCTCGACGGCGTCGTCGAACGAGCCCCGGGTGGCCTCCTGCGCCACGCGCCGGCGGACGCCATGCGAGTACCGCTCGGCGGGGAGGTTCAGCTCGGCGTCGAGCGGATCCAGGCTCGAGAGGCCTCGGGGCTTTCTGGCGTTGGTAGATATGGGTCTCGCAACCGCATACCTACCGCCGCTGGGGCCCCGCTTCATCGTCGAACGATCGCCATCACCCGAAAATCGCACCGGTTTCACGTCGTCCAGGAAGATCCGCACCCTGATGGGATCGGGAACCTTGCGCACGTAGGGCTTGTCGTGTCGCCGGCGCGGCGGCTTGACCGGCGGCACCGCCGGTTCGGCCATCGGCGCCGACGTGCGGTCGAGGCCGGCGTGGATCGCGTGCGCCCCCTCGGGGAGGACCTCCGCGCGGCGTACGTCGGCCTCGATTCGTCGCTGCTGCTGTTGGCCCCGCTGCGCCACCCGCTTGGCCGCCCGTTCCGTCGTCGTCCGCGACGGCGGCAGCCGGTGCGCCAGGTGCAGGTCCTCCTTTTCGACCGGGCCGAGCCTTCGAGCTGCCTGCTGCGACGGCCTCTACTCGTAGTTGTGCCGCAGGCCGCGCATCAACTCCTTGATCGTCGCCCGCACCAGCCGACGCGCGTCGGTGTCGCTCACCGCCAGCTCGGTCGCCACGTCGTGCACCGTGCCGCCAAAGATCATCAGGGTCGCCGCCCGCGCGCGCTGCTGGGGCGTCGCCTGAATCGGCCGTGCGCCTGCACACCCGGCAAACACCATCGCCATCACTCCCACGATCAGCGTCTTCATCGTCGTGTCCTCCGCCTCGACATGCGTGAGACGACGGCGAACCCCACCATGAATCGCCGCCGCGGCAACGATGCCCACCGCTGGACCCCCGCTGGCCCCCATGACGAAGCCCATCGATCTTTGCTGGTGGGATCTGGCCGCGGCCGACGCATGCGTCAGCAGGAGGGACCATGAGGATCACGATTCACTATCTGGCCTGGGCGACCTTGCTGGCGAGCTGCGGCGACGACCGGCCCACCGATGCCGTCGACGCCGCGCCGACCGTCGACGCCAGCCCCGACGCCGACCCCGGTCAGCTGACCGCCGCGGAGCGGGCGATGCTCGCGACGCTGTCGCCGCTGCCGGCGGTCCCGGCCGATCCGACCAACGCGTTCGCCGACAGCGCCGCCGCGGCGCGCCTCGGTCAGATGCTGTTCTTCGACAAGAGCTACGCCGGGCCGCTCGCCGTCGGTGATGACGGCAGCAATGGCGGCCTCGGCCGGGTCGGCGACACCGGCAAGGTCGCCTGCCAGAGCTGCCACGGCGTCGGCAGCGGCGCTCTCGACGATCAGCGTTCGCACCCCAACCACATCTCGCTCGGCACCGGCTACGGCACCCGCAACGCGCTCGGCCTGATCAACTCGTCATTCCAGGCCTGGACCAACTGGGGCGGACGCTTCGACTCGCAGTGGTCGTTGCCGCTCGCGGTCTCGGAGAACCCGGCGACCATGCGCAGCACGCGCCTGCAGATCGCCCACCTGCTGCGCGCCAAGTACCGCGCCGAGTACGACGCCGCCTTTTCGGTGCCGCTCGACGCCGCGCTCGATCCGACCGCGGCCGACGCCGCGCGCTTCCCGCCGAGCGGACGACCCAAGGCCGGCGCCGCCGACCCCGATGGGCCGTGGGAGCTGATGGCCGACGCCGACCGCCAGCTCGTGCTGCGGATCTGGGTCAACTACGGCAAGGCGCTGGCCGCGTACACGCGCACGCTGGTCAGTCGCGACGCACCGTTCGACCGCTTCGTCGCCGGCGACGACACCGCGATCAGTCGGTCCGCGCAGCGCGGCGCGCGCACCTTCCTCACCGCGTGCGCGCCGTGCCACGCCGGCCCCAGCTTCACCGACGGGCGCTTCCACGCCCTCGGCGTCGCGCAGACCGGCACCGGCGTGCCCGCCGCCGACCTCGGCCGCTACCAGGACCTGCCCGCGCTGCTGGCCAGTCCCTTCAACAGCGATGGTCCGTGGAGCGACGACCGCACCACCGGACGCCTCACCGGCCTCGCCCAGGCCGACCTGCAGCGCGGCGCGTTCCGCACCCCGATCCTCCGCAACGTCGCGACCTCGGGCCCCTACATGCACAGCGGACAGCTCGCCACGCTCGAGGACGTGGTCGCCTTCTACGACGCTGGCGGCGGCGAGGTCGCCGCGGGCGTCACCAAGGACCCGCTGCTTCGCCCGCTCGGGCTGACCGCGGCCCAGCGCGCCGACCTCGTCGCGCTCCTGCGCACCTTCACCGGCGAGCCCGTGGCGGCCGCGCGCCTCGCCGACACCTCCAAGTAGCGAGCCGTAGCGAGCCGTGACCACCGTCGGCCGCGAGGGCGTGGTACCGAGGTCACGGCGATGACTCCCGAGCGCTGGCGGCGCCTCGATGACCTGTTTGTGCACGCGGCCGAGTTGCCGGCGGCGGAGCGGACAGGCTTCGCGGCCGACGCGTGTGATGACGACGCCGAGCTGCACGCCGAGCTGACATCTCTGCTCGCCTCCGCGGCCGACACCGCCAACGGGGACGCCGCCGGCGGCGACGCGTCGATCGCGCGCACCATCGGCAGCGCCGCCGCCGCGCTGACCATGGCGCGGATCGGGCCGTACCGCGTCCTCGGGCTCATCGGCGAGGGCGGCATGGGCACCGTCTACCTGGCCGAGCGCGCCGACGCCGCGTATCGCCGCAAGGTCGCGATCAAGGTGTTGCGCGGCGACCTCGCGTCACCCCTCGCGGCCGCGCGCTTCCGCGACGAGCGCCAGGTCCTGGCCGCGCTCGATCACCCCGGCATCGTCCGCCTCCTCGATGGCGGCCGCACCGACGACGACGTCCCCTACCTCGTCATGGAGCACATCGACGGCCGCCCGTTCGCCGCCCACGCCCGCGCGCTGCCGGTGCGCGAGCGGGTCGCGCTGGTGATCCGCATCGCCCTTGCCTTGCAGTACGCCCATCAGCACCTGATCGTACACCGCGACGTCAAGCCGTCGAACCTGCTCGTCGATCGCGACGGCGCGCCCCGGCTGCTCGACTTCGGCATCGCCAAGCTGCTCGATCCCGACGCCCACCGCGAGGCCGAGACCCGGACCGGCACCGCCGCCTTCACCATCGAGTACTGCAGCCCCGAGCAGGTCCGCGGCGAGCCGGTCTCGGTCGCCACCGACGTCTACTCGCTGGGCGCCGTCCTCTACGACGTCCTTGTCGGTCAGCCGCCGCAGCACGCCGGCGCCACCACGATGGAGACCCTGGCCAGCATCTGCGACCGCGATCCGCCCCGGCCCAGCGTGGCTGCGCCCGCGCTGCGCCGCGAACTCGCCGGCGATCTCGACAACATCCTGCTGCGCGCGCTCGCCAAGCGGCCCGAGCGTCGCTACGCCTCGATCGCCGCGTTCGCCGACGATCTGCGCCGCTACCTCGCCGGCTTGCCGGTCACCGCGCGCGACGCCACGCTGCGCTATCGCCTCGGCAAGCTCATCCGCCGCCGCTACCGCGCGCTCGCCGCCGCCGCCCTCATCGTCGGCGCGCTGGCCACCGCCACCATCGTCTCGATCGCGCAGGCCCGCCGCGCCGACCGGCAGGCCGCCCGCGCCAACGCCGATCGCCTCGCGCTGCTCGTCGACAACGGCCGGCAGGCGCTGCTCGCTGACCACCCCGGTCGCGCCCTGCCCCTCCTCGCCGAGGCCCTCCGCGCCGGCGCCGACACCGCTGCGGTCCGCTTCCTCCTCGGCGCCGCCATGCGTCCGTACCAGGCCCGCGTCGCGACCATCCCTGCCGACGACGGCTTCACCGATGTCGCCTGGTTGCCCGATGGCAGCCGGTTCGCGCTGACCTCGATGCAGGGCCACGGCGGCCTCTACGATCGTGACGGTCACCGGCTGGCGCCGCTCGAGGGCGATGGCACCCGGGACAACTTCCCGATCTTCAATCGTGACGGCACGCTGGTCGCGGCCGCCGACGGCGCCTACCACGTCCTGGTCTGGGACGCGACCACCGGCGTGCGTCGCGCGACCATCGCGGGCGGCTGGGTGGGCTCGCGGACGCACGCCTTCCTCGAGCGTTCCGGCCGCCTGGTCACTGCCGACCGTCGCCTCGCGCTGTGGGATCTGACGACCGGCGCGTTGATCGCCTCGACCGACGTCGGCTGCGACGCGACCTCGCTGGCGGTCGCGCCCGACGAGGCGACGCTGGCGGTCGGCTGCGAGGACGCCACCCTCCTGCTCTTCGATGCGAACCCGCTCGGCCCCGGCGTACGCCTCGGCGACACCTCGCGCGGGGCCTACCGCCTGGAGTTCTCGCCCGATGGCAGGCGGCTCTACAGCAGCGCCGTGGCGGACATCGCCATCTGGGATGTCCCGCGACGGTCGCGGATCGCGACCCTTCCGGGCCGGCTCGCGGTGCTGTCGCCCGACGGCACGCGCCTCGTCGCCGTCGACGAAGACAGCGTCGGTCGTATCTTCGATGCCACGACGGGCCTCCTGCGCCTCGAGCTGATCGGCCACGACGCGGGCGGGCTCAACGCCATCGCGTGGAGCCGCGACGGGACCAAGATCGCCACCGCCGGCAGCGATGGCACCTTCCGGACCTGGAACGCGCTGACCGGCGAGCGCTACACCGTGATCGAGGCTGCGGTCGGCGCCGGCCGAGGCACGAACGCGTTCAGCGGCGCGATCACCGCGGCCTTGTCGCCCGACGGGTCGCGAATGGCGACGGTGGCGGGCACTGGGGCGTCGCTGTGGCGCGTCGATCGAGCGCCGCTCATCACGGAGCTCGCGACCCGCGGCCGGCTGTGGTCGGCGACCTGGTCCCCCGACGAACGGACGATCGCGACCGCCGGCCCCGAGCGCGGCGGCCTGTGGCCCGACGGCGCACCGCCGATCGAGGTACCGCTGAGTCCCGGTCACCAGGCTCCGCGCCAGCCTGATGGCTTCAACCCGTTCCTCCAGGCCGGTAGCCGCATCATGTACGATGTCAACTGGAGTCCCGACGGCGCCCGCATGGTCATGGCCGGTGATCCCGACCTCGCCCGGGTCTACGAGCGGGACGGCACCCTCGCCTTCGCGCTGATCGGCCACACGCGGCGGGTGAATCGCGCCGCCTTCAGTCCGGACGGCCGCCTGATCGCGACCGCCGGCAGCGATGGTGACGCGCGCTTGTGGGACGCCGCCACCGGCGCCCCCGTCGCGGTGCTACCCCACGGTGGCGCGGTGATGGCGGCGGCGTGGAGCCGCGACGGCGCCCGCCTCGCGACCGCCTGCTTCGATCATCATCTCCGGGTCTGGGACGTCGCGACGCGCACGGTCGCGATCGACCTCGACGGCGGCGCCACCAAGTACCTCGACGTCACCATCAGCCCCGACGGCCGCGAGCTGGTCGCCGCCGGTCAGGCTGGTCAGGCCGAGATCTGGGACCTGGCCACGCGCCGCCGCCGCCTCGGCCTGATCGGCCACGCCTCCATCACGACCAACGCGGTGTGGAGCCCGGATGGCGGCTTGATCGCGACCGCCTCCAGCGATCACAGCGCGCGGGTCTGGGATCCGGCCACCGGCGCGCTGCTCGCCACCTTTCCCCATCCCAGCGATGTGATGAGCCTGCAGTGGAGCCGCGACGGCGAGCGACTCCTCACCGGCTCCAACGAGGGCAACGTCCGGGTCTGGGACGTCCACCGCGCCGCCGGCCCGCCACTGCTGATCGACGCCTTCATCGCCACCCACCTGCGCTGACGGCGAGGCGTGATCGCGACGCGTCAGTCCTGCCCGCTCAGCCTGCGGTGGATCCACGCCTTCGCGAACTTGAGATCCCGCAGCACGGTGTTGACGTGGACGTCGAGGCTGGCCGCGATCTCGTCGTGCGTCATCCCGCCGAAGTAGTGCAGCTCGACCGTGCGCGCCTTCCGCTCGTCGAGCTGCTCGAGCGCGAGCAGCGCCTCGTCGAGCGCCAGCAGCGCCTCGGGCCGGGCCTCGCCGACCATCTCCTCGTCGAGCGTCACCGGCACCGCGCCGTCGCCGCGCTTGGCCGCGCCCCGCTTGCGCGCGTGATCGACCAGGATCTGCCGCATGGTGCGGGCCGCGATCGCGAAGAAGTGCACCCGATCGTTCCAGTCGGGCGGCGTGCCATCGGCGAGCCGCACGTAGGCCTCCGACACCAGGTCCGTCGGCCGGAACGTATGCCCGACCCGCTCGCCGCGCAGGTACCCGCTCGCGAGCTTGCGCAGCTCGCCATAGACCATCGGCACCAGGTCATCGAGCGCGCCCTTGTCCCCGGCGCGCCAGTCGCGCAGCAACAGCGTCACGGTCCTAGCGCTCACGGTCGCAGCGGACCGCACCGCGACTGCGCGGTCAAGCCCGGCCGCCAGGGGAGCGACCGGTCACCGGCGCGGGCGAGTCGGACCCTTCTCGGCTGAATTTTCGATTCGCTGGTGGGATTCGGGCGGCGGCGACGCATCACGGTCCATGGCCCCACGCCGTCGATCCCTGATGCTCCGCCCGCGGTCGCGCCTGGCGCCTGCCGCCTCGGGGCTCGCCCTGATCGCGCTGGGTGCCGTGGCCTGCGCCATGAACGCACCGGACGAGCTCGGCTCGACGTCCGCGGCGCTGACCGGCACGGTCACCGTGCAGCGCGGCACCGCCGGCGTGGTGGCCGACACGTTCATCAGCGCCGCCGAGCCGAGGAAGAACCACGGCGACCAGAAGAAGCTGCGGGTCAGCCGGAAGAACGAGGCGCTGCTCCGCTTCGATGTCAGCGCGATCCCGGCCAACGCGGTCCTCACCAGCGCGGCCTTGACGCTGTACGTCAACGGCGGCGACGACGAGGACGATGACGACTGCGACGACGGCGATCACGAAGGTCACCCGATCGCGCCGCTCAAGCTCCACAGGGTCACCCACGCGTGGACCGAGCGCACCGTGACCTACGCGAGCTTCAGCCAGCAGTTCGACCCCGCGGTCGCCGGCGTCATCGCCCTGTCCAACCGCAACTCGTACAAGACCGTGGACCTCAAGTCGCTGGTCCAGTCCTGGGTCAACGGTACCCGACCCAACTACGGGTTGCTCGTCGAGACCCAGGGCCGGGCCCACACCCTCATCGTCAGCAGCGAGCAGCAACCGGTCAACCAGCGCCCGGCGCTGCGGATCACGTACACGACCCCCGACGACCACTGCCGCCCGAACCCGTGCCAGCACGGCGGCACCTGCGCCAACGCCGCCGACGGCTTCACCTGCGAATGCCCGGCGGGCTACGGCGGTAACGCGTGCCAGACCGACGTCGACGACTGCGCGCCCAACCCCTGCCAGCACGGCACCTGCGCTGACGGCGTCGCCGGCTACACCTGCACTTGTGGGGCCGGCTACGCCGGGCTCGACTGCCAGACCAACGTCAACGACTGCGCGCCCAACCCCTGCCAGCACGGTGGCGTCTGCACCGACGGCGTCGCCGATCACACGTGCGCCTGCGCGGCCGGCTACGGCGGCGCCGACTGCCAGATCGAGATCGACGACTGCGCCGGCGCCCCTTGCCAGAACGGCGCGACCTGCATCGACGGCGTCGCCGGCTACGCCTGTGCGTGCGTTCCCGGCTTCGCCGGCGGCAACTGTCAGATCAACGTCGATGACTGCGTCGGCAACCCCTGCCACAACGGCGCGACCTGCAACGACGGCGTCGCCGGCTACACCTGCTCGTGCGCGCCTGGGTTCGGCGGTGGCCAGTGCGACGTCGACCTCGACGACTGCATCGTCGACGCCTGCCTTGGCGGCGGCACCTGCCATGACGCCGTGCTCGGCTACACCTGCGCGTGCGCTCCCGGCTTCACCGGCGGCCACTGCGAGATCGACGTCGACGACTGCGCCGCCAGCCCCTGCCAGCACGGCGGCCAGTGCGTCGACGGCGTCAACAGCTTCACCTGCGCCTGCACCGCGGGCTTCGGCGGCGGGGCGTGCGAGACCGATCTCGACCACTGTGCCCCAGGCCTGGCGGGCTGCGTCCACCCGACCTGCGGTGACGGGCGCGTCGAGGCCGCGCCGCCGACGCAGTCCTTCACGCTGACCTGGCTGGCCACGACCTGCGCCCCCTTTGGCGTCGAGGTCCGGCTCGACATCAACGGCGTCCGCGTCTACACCGAGGTCGTGCCGTACGACTGCGGTTGCACGCCGGGTGTGCGGACCTACGTCTCGACTGCCGCCGAGGCCGCGGCCATTCGCGCCGGCCTGAACACGGTGGACTTCACCTCGGTGGCGCTGGTGTCGTGGGCGGTGCTGACGGTGACCGACGCCGCCGGGTCGAGGGACATCGTGCTCGTCGACGCTGGCGGCGGCGGCGACGCCGAGACCCGCAACCCCGACCTCTGCGGCGGCGCGCTGGTCGGTGGTGTGGCAGTGTCGACCCCGTTCCAGCGCGGCGACGAGCAGTGCGACGATGGCAACACCTCGGCGGGCGATGGCTGCGGTCCGACGTGCCTGTTCGAGGCTTGTGGCAACGCGCTCGTCGACCCCGACGAGGCGTGCGACGACGGCAATAGCCGCGCCGGCGACGGCTGCAGCGCGTCGTGCCTCGTCGAGGCCTGTGGCAACAGCCGGCTCGACGTTCTCGAGGAGTGCGACGACGGCAACCTCCTTGGGGGTGATGGCTGCGGCCCGACCTGCCTCGCCGAGGTCTGCGGAAACCGCCGCGTCGAGGCCCGTGAGGGTTGCGACGATGGCAACACGCTCGACGGTGATGGCTGCGACAGCGCCTGCCGCGAGGAGATCTGCGGGAACTGGGTGCTCCAGGCGGGGGCCGGCGAGGAGTGCGACGACGGCAACCGCGAGCGCGGTGACGGCTGCGACGACCTGTGCCATCTCGAGATCTGCGGCAACGGCCGACAGGAGAACAGCGAGGGGTGCGATGACGGCAACACGCTGTCCGGCGATGGATGTTCGGCGACCTGCGTGGCCGAGTTCTGCGGCGACCAGCTCGTGCAGGCGGCGATCGGCGAGACCTGCGACGACGGCAACTACGTCAACGGCGATGGCTGCACGCTGGATTGCCGACAGGAGGTCTGCGGCGACGGCGTGGTCACCCCCGACGAGCAGTGCGATGACGGGAACAGCGACGACAGCGACGGGTGTGGTTGCGGCTGCAAGCTGACTGCCACCGACGCGAACAACTGCGGCTCGTGCGGGTTCGTGTGCGGCGATCAGGCACCGACCTGCGCGGTGGGAGCCTGCGTGCCGCGCTACTCGTTCTCGGGCGTCAGGACCAATGTGCCGGTCGCCGACCTGATCGGCTGGACGCAGTGCTTCAGCGACACCTACGCCGACGAGTTCGCCCCGCTCTCGGAGATCCGCGCCGCGTGCAGCGGGCACAACCTCATGCTGGCCTGCCGGCCGAACGGCTCACCCGACCTCTCCGTGCTCGCCTACGCGCCCAGGGACGACGTGTTCCACTTCACCGGCCGCGACAGCCTTCCCCACGATGCCAACGGCGTCGGCTGGTACTACAGCGACAACTGGTCCTGGGGCTTCGCGCCGAGCGGGGCACCCGTCTCGCTGATGAGCTGTGACACTGTCGACAGCTCGTTCGACGGCAACCCCGGAGGAACCGCCGATCAGCGGCTGTGCTGGACGGCCAGCGCTGGTGGGCTCCTCCCCGGCTGGCGCTGCGGCGCGACGGATAGCCTGTACGGTGCCCCGGGCTGGGAGCGCATGGTCTTCCAGGCGAACTGACGGGTGCATCGCAGGGCGGGCCTGGCCGGTCGGTGGGCATGCTGTAGCCTTTCGTGCCCCTGACCAGGACCGACCCATGCCGACGATGCCCACGAACGACACGCCCGAGCTGACCCCGTTGCCGCGCCTGATCTTCAACTCGCGGTGGTTGCAGCTACCGCTGTACCTGGGGTTGATCGTCGCGCAGGGCGTGTACGTGGTCCTGTTCCTCAAGGAGCTGTGGCACCTGATGCGCGGCGCCACCAGCCTCGGCGAGCAGGACGTCATGCTGATCGTCCTCGGGCTGATCGACGTGGTGATGATCTCGAACCTGCTGATGATGGTGATCGTCGGCGGCTACGAGACGTTCGTGTCCCGACTCAGGCTCCAGGGCCATCCCGACCAGCCGGAGTGGCTGAGCCATGTCAACGCCAGCGTGCTCAAGGTGAAGCTGGCGATGGCGATCATCGGCATCTCGTCCATCCACCTGCTCAAGACCTTCATCGAGGCCGGCGCCCTCGGCTCGCTGCCGATGTGCAGCGCCGTGGACGACCTCGCGGCCCGGGCGGCCGCCGGACCCGCCGAGGCCGCGCTGACCGCGTGCACGACCGTCACCTCCGCGGGCGTGATGTGGCAGACCATCATCCACATGGTCTTCATCCTGTCGGCCATCGGGATCACGGTGGCCGACAAGCTCATGGCCGCGGCCGCCAAGCCCGCGCGTGAGCACTGACCGGGCCGCGCCCGCGCTGCACCCCTTACCGGTCGAGCTGGCGAGCGACGACGTCCGGGGTCGGGGCGCGGTGCTCGACGGTCAGGGATGAGGTCGCCTCGACCGGATGGTGTGCTCCTCCTCGGGCGCCGGCTTCTGCCGGGCCATCGCGATCAGCACGATGATGCCGGTGATGACCGCCACGATCAGCAGCACGAAGAAGAAGATCTTCCAGCCGCTGTAGAGGCGATCGCCGGCGACCTCGCCGGTGCGGGCGTCGACCACCACCCGGAAGACCTTGTCGTTGTAGCGGAAGCTCGACACCGACACCCACGGCTTCTGTCGCGTCCGCTGCGTCGACTGCGGCTTCGATCGCCTGGTCGCGTTCTCGTGTAAGGGCCGGGCGGTGTGCCCGTCCTGCCGAGGTCGCCGCATGGCGGACGCCGCGGCCCACCTGGTGGATCACGTGCTGCCGTCGGCGCCGTACCCGCGGCGGTCACCGCGGCTCACGCCCGCGGCCTCAAGGTCACGGGCCACCTGTGCACCATCGGCTTCAAGGACGCCGCCGCCGCCGGCATCGACAACGTCGAGCACGGCTTCCTGTTCGACTCGGACTTCTTCCCGACGCGGAAGACCGACGAGTGCCCCGATGGCGCGGCCTTCGACAAGGCGTTCGCCGCCCTCGACGTCGACAGCCCACTGGTCAAGGACGCCTTCGCGGACCTGATCGCGCACCATGTGGCGGTGACGTCGACCTTGCCGGTGTTCGCGGGGTGTTCGCCGAGAACGGCTCGTCGGCGTCCGGGGCCGCGGTGGTGGCGTCGACGGCGCCGGCGGCGTCGATCGGGGCGGACGGGCCCGCGTCGCGGTCGTGGGGCCGGGTGTGGCCGCCAGCGTGGCACGCGAGCAGCGCCAGCAGGACCGGCGTGACGCGAGCGGAGACGGAGGGAGCGGGCAGCATGACCGGCGTCGGCGCGACGCTACCGCGATCTACGCTCGACGCGGCCGGTCTGTTCCCTGGAACCAGGCGTGGGCGCGGGCCGCGACCTCGGCCGGGCGCTCGGCGGCGAGGAAGTGACCGGCGCCGGCGAGGAGCTCCTGACGGTAGGGGCTCGCGAAGTGACTCGCGGCGCCGCGCGCGACGTCGGCGCCGATGCAGCCGTCGTCGGCGCCGTGGAGGTAAAGCGTCGGCACCGTCAGCGGCCGGGCCAGCGGGTGGTGCGGGCCGAGGCGCGCGAGCGCGGGGCCGAGCGGTCGCAGCAGCGCGCGGTAGTACAGCGCGGGCGCCGGCCAGCTGGCCGCGAGGGCGTCGTGCACCGCCCTGCGCAGCGCCGGCGACAGGTCGTGGCCGGGCGACCACTGGCGCCACAGGCGATCGATCAGCGCGAAGTCGCCGGCCCGCGCGACGTGCAGCGCGCCCGGTAGCTGGAAGAACAGCATGTACCAGCTGCGCGCGAGCTGGCGGGAGGCGAGCGCGCGGACGAAGGCCAGCGGGTGCGGCACCGCGAGCGTGACCGCGGCGGCGACGCGGGCCGGCGCGCGGGCGCACGCGGCGTAGGTCGCGAGCGCGCCCCAGTCGTGACCGAGCAGGCGCACCGGCCGATCGGGCGACAGGGCCGCGGCCCAGGCCAGGACGTCCTCGGCGAGCGTGTCGACGTCGTACGGGCCGGTGGCCACCGACCGGCCGTAGCCGCGCAACCACGGCGCGACCCCGCGGTAGCCGAGCGCGGCGAGCTGGTGCAGCAGCGCGGCGAAGGTCGGGGGTGCGTCCGGAAAGCCGTGCACCACCACCACCACCGGGTGAGCGGAGTCGCCCGCGGCCAGGGCGTGGAAGCGACCGCGCGGGGTGGTCAGGGTCAGCTCGTCGACGCCCGGCGTCACGATCCGGCCGGCGCCACCATCAGCGGCTCGACGAGCTCGGCCGGTGCCGGGCTGTCCGAGGGCGCGGGCTCGTCGCTGATCACCTGATGCTCGACCAGTCGGCGGTAGAGGCCGCCGCGGGCCATCAGCTCGCCGTGCTGGCCGACCTCCGCGACCCGGCCGGCGTCGAGGACCACGATGCGATCGGCGTCGCGTACTGTCGACAATCGGTGGGCGACCACCAGCGTCGTGCGGCCGCGCATCAGCCGGGCCAGAGCCTCCTGCACCACGGCCTCGCTGCCGGCGTCGAGGTTGCTGGTCGCCTCGTCGAGGATCAGGACCCGCGGATCGACCAGCAGGGCCCGCGCGATCGCGATGCGCTGCTTCTGGCCACCGGACAGCTTGACCCCGCGCTCGCCGATCACCGTGCGGTAGCCCTCGGGGAACGAGGCGATGAAGTCGTGGGCGTTGGCGTCGCGCGCGGCCTGCTCGACCGCGGCGTCGGTGGCGTCGTCGCAGGCGTACGCGATGTTGTCGCGCAGCGTGCCGGCGAACAGCACCGGCTCCTGGGCCACCATCGCGGTCGCGCGCCGGAGGTCGGCGAGCGCGAGCGTGCGGACGTCGATGCCCTCGAGCGTGACCCGGCCGCGATCGACGTCGAAGAAGCGGAGCAGGAGCTGGAGCACGGTGGTCTTGCCGGTGCCCGACGGCCCGACCAGCGCCACCACCTCGCCGGGCGCGATGGCCAGGTCGAAGCCGCGCAGCACCGGATGATCGAGGCGCGACGGATAGGCGAAGTCGACCGCTTCGAAGCGGAGCGCGCCACCGCCGGCGGGCAGGGCGACCACGTGATTTGGGTCGCGGATCGTGGGCACGGTGTCGATGATCGCGAACAGCCGCTCGGTGGCGCCGGCCGCGCGCTGGAGCGAGCCCCACAGGCTGGCCAGCTCGGCCAGCGAGCCGGCGACCATGAACGTGTACAGGAAGAACGAGCCCAGCTCGCCCGGGGTCAGCTCGTCGCGGATGACCGCGCGCCCGCCCAGCCACATCACCGCCGCGATCGCGATGTAGCCGGCGGTGGTCGCCGACGCGAAGAACCACGAGCGCGAGCGGGCCAGCGACAGCGACTGCTGGAACGACGTCTCGACGCCGGCCCGGTAGCGGCGGGCCTCGTCGCGCTCGCGGACGAAGGCCTGCACCGTCTGGATCGCGCCGAGCGACTCCTGGGCCTGGCCCGACACCTTGGCCAGCGCGTCCTGCATCTGCTTGCTCATCCGGCGGATCGTGCGGCCGAAGTACACGGTGCCGAGGGTGAGCGGCGGCACCACGGCCAGCATCAGGCCGGTGAGGCGGGCGTCGATGATGACCAGGAAGACCAGGCCCCCGACCAGCTGGACCGCGTTGCGGAGCGCCAGGGACAGCTCGCTGCCGACCACCCCCTCGACCACGGTGACGTCGGATGACAGCCGGCCGACCAGTTCGCCCGTGCGGCGCTCGTGGAACCAGGCCAGCGGCAGCGTGACCAGCCGATCGAACGCCATCGACCGCAGATCGGCCACCACCCGCTCGCCCAGCCAGCTCATCGAGTAATGGCGGAACCAGATGAGCACGGCGTGGATCATGAAGACGCCGATCAGGATGAGCACGATGCGGTCGAGGTCGGCCATCGACCGCTCGGCCATGCCGGCGTCAACCACGTAGCCCGCGATCTTTGGATACGCCAGGGACAGCAGCGAGGCGGTGAACAGGGTCGCCACGGCCACGACGAAGCGGCCGCGGTGGGGCCGGAGCAGCGCCAGCAGCCGGGTCAGCACGCCAAGCGGTGCGCGCTCGCCAGCGGCGGGGTCGGTGGAGTCGCTCACGCGGGGAGAGCCTAGCAGGAAGCCGCCGAGCCGCGCCCCGGCAGCCCGCTACCCGATCGGTTGGTGCCCCGAGGGTGTCAGCCACCCGCGGACGCGCGGGCGATGGTGTCAGCCACCCGCCGGACGCGCGGGCGATGGTGTCAGCCACCGCTCACGGCAGGGCCGCGGTCGGAGTCTCCCGTCGCATGCTGTTGCCCTCCGAGGTAAAGAACCGCACGAAGTCCTCCTCCCTTGCCAGGGCGTCACGTCGCCCCAGGGCGATGAGCTCGGCCGCCCAGTTGCCGTCGAAGAGCAGGTAGGACAGGAGGTCGTTCTCGTGGGGCGCTTCGCTCTCGGCGAGCCGGTGCAGCAGGCGGCGGGTCACGCGGCTCTGGACCAGGACCCGTCCACTGGCGACGAAGTCGTGGGCCAGCGCACCGATGTCCTCCGAAGGGCGGATGTGGAAGGCGTCGATCGGACGCACCGGCGCGCCCCGCAACTTGGCGAGTTCGCGGTTCATGACGTCGACGAACTCGGGACCAAACGCGGCCGTGCCGGCGGCGAGGATGTGGTTGACCCGCTGCATACGATCGAGGTCGTACTCGGTGTGATCGAGCATCAGCGCGTTGAGCGCCTTGCCGACCAGGAACAGGGGCCGCGGAGACGCCTCCACGCGCTCCTTCTCGACCTGCGCGCTCTCCGAATCGGCGACGTGGCGCAGCGATACCAGCAGCATCTTGTCCGCGCCCAGCCGGATGGCCGGCGACATCGGCGTGTTCTGCCGCAACCCGCCGTCCGTGAAGAACTCGCCGCCGATCTTGACCGACGGGAACAGCAGCGGAATCGCCGCCGAGGCCAGGACGTGGCGCGGACCGATGCGCGCGGCCCGGTGGCGGACGAACGGGTCGCGACTCCAGCTCACCGGGACGGGATCGGCGGCTGACACGAACACGACCGTGTGGCCGGATCCGACGTGGGTGGCTGACACCGCGATGGCGTGGATCGCCCGGCTCCGCAGGTTGCGCTCCATCCCGTGCCAGGGGATGTGCTTGATCACGAAGCGTTCCAGGCCGCTCGTGTCGAGGAGGCCACCGTACCGGAAGCTTCCGGGCGCGGGCTGGACATCCCGACCCATGACGATCTTGAGCGCCCGCAGGGCGTCCCAGGCGCCGAGGCCGATCATCTCCTCGATGCGAAGGGCGCTCCAGGCCGCGACCAGCCGCTGGCCCTGGGTGGCGGGCTCGTCAGCGGTCGCGGCGACGAAGGTCGCGTTGATCGCCCCGACGCTGGTGCCGGTGACGATGTCGATCGGGACGTGGTGGCCAAGACGGCGCGGGAGATCCTCGCGCAAGTACTGGATGATCCCAGCCTCGTACGCCCCGCGTGAGCCGCCACCGGACAGGACGAAGCCGACCTTCGGTCGGGTGGGAACTTCCACCCGTCGATTCTTTCGCGACTCGGGCGACGATGTCCATCCGGGGCGGGCGAAACCGCGGCCCGGCCCGGGCGTCGTTGGTGGAGGGGCCGACATCACCTCGATCTATCGACCGTCCGCCGATTTGCACCAGACACAGGGCGGGTGGGCCTGGCCCGGATGCCCGCCCGTCAACCCGGCTCGCCGGTCGCGGGCTGGCCGGCGCGCGTACGACCGTGGAGGCCCGCGATGAACGGCCGAGGGTCAATGGCCGGCTCGCGCTCGAGCGCCCGGTAGCCAGCGGCCTCGCCGACGTGCTCGTGGTCGATCTCGTCGCAGCCCTGGAGGTCCGCGATCGTCCGCGCCACCTTGATGATGCGGTCGACCGCCCGTGCGCTCATGCTGTGGCGCGCGCCGGCCACCTTGGCGAGAAACGCTTCCGACGCGGCGTCGAGTGCGCAGGTCGCTCGGGTCGCCGCCGGAGTCATCTCCGCGTTGGTCCGCAGCCTGAAGGGCGCAAGACGACGGGCCTGCCGTGCCCGGGCATCCTCGACCCGGGCTCGCACGCTTGCCGATGACTCGCCTGGGCGCTGGCTACGCAGCTCGCTGATCGCCACCGGCTGCGTCGAGACCTGGAGGTCCATGCGGTCGAGCAGCGGCCCGCTGAGGCGACTCCGGTAGCGCTCGACCGCGGTGCCCGAGCAGACGCACTCGCGCAGCTGAGAGCCGGCCCAGCCACAGGGGCAGGGGTTGGCCGCCGCGACCAGCAGGAAGCTGGCCGGGAGCCGGATCGTGCTGTGCGCCCGGCCGATCGTCACGTGGCGGTCCTCGAGCGGCTGGCGCAGCGCTTCGAGCGCATGGCGCTGAAACTCGGGGAGCTCGTCGAGGAACAGCACGCCGTGATGGGCGAGCGAGATCTCGCCGGGCCGCGGTGCCGAGCCCCCACCGAGTAGCGCCGCCGTGCTGACCGTGTGGTGAGGGGCTCGAAAGGGGCGGTCGACCACGAGTCCATCGGCGAGCCCGACCGCCGAGTAGATCTTGGTCACCTCGAGCGCCTCCTCGTGGCTCAAGGCCGGCAAGATCGTGGGGATGCGCCGCGCCAGCATGGACTTGCCGATGCCCGGCGGGCCCATCAGCAGGAGGTTGTGACCGCCGGCGACCGCGATCTCGACCGCGCTGCGAGCGCTGGCCTGCCCGCGGACATCCGCCAGGTCGAGGCCGAGGCTAGCAGGGGGACGTCGTGGCGCCGAGGTGCCCCGGGGCAGCTCGGCCAGCCCGGCCAGCGCGGCGATGACCTCGGCCAGGTGGCCGACGCCGTAGACCTCCAGGCCCTCGACGACGGCCGCCTCCTCTGCCGACGCGCGCGGTAGCAGGATGCCGCGCATCCCCAGGTCGCGCGCCATCATCGCTGCGGCGAGCGCACCACGCACCTTGCGGATCGTGCCGTCCAGGCCGAGCTCGCCGACCATGAGCAGACCCTCGACCGGCGCATGTGGATACACGCCCTCGGCGACCAGCACGCCGATGGCGACCGGCAGATCGAAGCCGGCTCCCGGCTTGGGCAGATCAGCGGGCGCGAGGTTGACCGTCACCTTCTTGCTCGGCAGGCTCTGGCCGACGGCCTCGAGCGCCGACCGGATGCGCACGGACCCCTCTCGGACCGACGGCCCCGGCATCCCGACGACGTGGTACGAGGGCAAGCCCCCGACCACGTCGACCTCGACCTCGATCGGGATGGCGTCGATACCGCGTAGCGTTGAAGAGGTCAGGCGGGCGAGCATGGTGGGTCCAGCGTGCACGCGGCGTGCCGGGCGCAACTCCTCGATCTTGCGTGGCCCCGTCCGAGATTCGGCCACATGTGTCCGGCATTCGGACGATGATGTCCGGCAGCCGGACGGATCACGGGTGCGGCCCGTGGGTTGGAGGTCGCGCGGGCGTCAGGGCGCGGGTCGGCTGCCCGCCGCCGCGTCGCGGTTTCGGCGGACGCTGGTGCGCGGGGGCGGTCGTCGGCCCCGGGCTCCGACTCGACCCGCGCGGCCCGCGGGCGTCGACCCGCCGGATCCACGGCGACGTCGGAGGCTCGCACCCCGACTCCATTCCACCTTCATCGACGACGGTCTCATCGCCTGAAGACGGCGGAGGCGTCGAGAACGACTCGTTCCACCATGGTGGCAGTTCACCGTCCGGCAGCGGCACGCTCAGGTCGGGCCTCGGGTTGCTCCCGCCGGGGAAGTGCGCGACCAGCGCGGCCTTCGTCGGCGAGGGAGGACCGAGCGCGCTCGCGGCCGTTCGGAAGGAGGCACAGAATTGTCGGTAGGCGGTCCGAAAGCCGGCGATCAAGGTCGCGCAGGTCGCATGACAGAAGCGAGCGAGCCGTCGTCGAGGAGCGCGTTCCGGTCGGGCGAATGGATCCTGACGCTGCAGCTCGATCGGGTCGAGCACCGGCGCGGTGCGCATGACCAGGTGCTCGAGCTCGATCGACTCGATGATGGCCTGGTAGCGGGCGACGAGCTCGGTCCGCGGCAGTGACGCCCACGCCGGGATCGGCGTGAGCACGACCCGGTACGGCCGGACGTACGCGGAGGCGGGAGGATCGAGCCCCAGCCCTCGGAGGCGGGCCTCGCGGTCCCGGTCGACCCACGCTCCCTCGAGCTTCATCGTGCCGAGCAGGGCGGGGACGCACGAGGCCCCCGGCCAGTGTCGCGGTGAGGCGACCAGCCCCTCGTCGACGCCCTGGGACAGGACGAAGCGCAGCCGCTGGGTGATCGCCTCCTCGTCGAGGACCGGGAGCGCGCGATATCGACCACCCCACAGCTTGCCCGACCAGTCGAGCAGCCGACCGACCTTGCGTGAGACCTCACCATGCACGTAGGCCATGAACCTGGACAGTTGCTCTTCATCGCCGGTGGAGAGGAGCAACGTCGACCTGTTGCGGGTGACGACGAACGCGTACAGGCGGATGGCTTGGTACAGCTCCTGGGCCCGGCTGATCACCCCGAGGATGATGTCGCGGACCTCGCGGTTCGGCCGCAGCAGGTAGCGTCCCTGGATGGTCTCGATCGTGACTTCGTAGATGAGGTCGGTACGGTTCCAGCGAAGTGGGTGGCCCATGGCGCCCGCCACAGCACGGATCGTGCCGAACCCAAGCCCTTGATTTGCAACACACGCAGGTCGTCGCCAGGCCTGAGTGTCCGAATACCGGACGCCAGGCTAGGCGAGGAGCCAGTGGCGTGCGGACGTCGACGCGCCTCACGATGCGGCCAGCGGCGCAGGTGTCAGCCACCTGGGCGTCGTGGTGTCAGCCACCTGCTACCCTGCGTTAGTGCTCCCACCCTTCGTGCTCGCGTCCGAGGTCGCGGCGGCGCTCGACGACGGCGCGCCGGTCGTCGCGCTCGAGTCTACGATCATCGCCCACGGGTTGCCGTATCCCGAAAACCTGGCAGTCGCGCGCGAAATCGAGGCAACCGTGCGGGCCGGGGGCGCGGTCCCCGCGACGATCGCGATCGTCCGTGGCGAGGTCCGGATCGGGCTCGATGCCGACACGCTGGCGGTGGTGGCGCAGCAGGGGTCCGCGTTCGCCAAGGCAGGCGCAACCGATCTCGCCATGCACACCGCACGGGGTTCAGATGCGGCCACGACGGTCAGCGCGACCGCCACGTTGGCGGTCCGCGCAGGGATCCGCGTGTTCGCGACTGGCGGCATCGGCGGCGTTCATCGCGGGGACGCGAGCGACGTCTCGCACGACCTCACCGTGCTAGCGCGGGCGCCGTTGGCCGTGGTGTCGGCCGGCGCCAAGGCCATCCTCGACCTTCCTCGCACGCTGGAGACGCTCGAGACGCTCGGTGTCCTGGTGGTGGGCTATCGATGTCGAGAGTTCCCGGCGTTCTATGGCAGGCGGTCGGGGTTGGCCCTGGAGCACCACGTGGAGAACCTCGCTGACTTGGCCCGCGTCTGCCAGCACCGGTGGACGCGCTTCCAGCAGGGCGGCGTGCTGGTCTGCAACCCCATTCCCGAGCAGGACGAACTTCCCGCGGACGAACTCGAGGCGGCGATCGGGCAAGCCCTCCGCACCGCCGCTGATGCTGCGATCACCGGCAAGCGACTCACGCCATTCCTCCTTGCGCAGCTGGCGCGGGTCACGGCGGGGCGGGCGGTGCAGGCTAACCGGTCACTCGCTCGTCACAACGCAGAGGTAGGGGCGGGGCTTGCCGTAGCGCTCGCGGGTCTGGGTGGCTGACACCAGCGCGTCGATCGACTCGGGCGGCTGACACCTTCCGGCGGGGCTGCGGTGGCTGACACCTTCCGGGCGGGGCTGCGGTGGCTGACACCAGCGGGCCTCGGGCGTGTTGCATGCGGCGCGGCCTCGTGGCACTCCCGGCCGTGCTGCCATGATCACTCGAGCTGCCACGTGCGTCGCCGCCCTGTTCGTCATTCTCGTGGTGTCAGCCGCCCTCGAGCCGGCGGGGGCGCAGCCGGGGCCGCCTCGACCCGGGCCGACGAAGATCGTGCCGGCGCCGCCGCCCCCCGAACTGGTGGGGCTGATGTCGACCGGGAGCCTGGTGCCCGACCGCGGGTTCGTCGACGACCCGATGGCCAGCGACGGCGCCCGCCTGGCGGTGGTGGTGACCGACGGGGCCGCGCTGGCCGAGGCGACCGTGCTCGGGCCCGATGGTGTCAGCCAGGCGAAGGTGGACCTGGGGCCGGTGATGCCCACGGTCCGGCGGATGTACCTGCTCGGCTCGCGCCTGTTCGTGGTCGCGGACGACCCGGCCGGTGGGCCGGTGACCGGCGCCCTGATCGAGCTGACCGGCAAGGTGGTCAAGCGCCACGCGGCCGCCACCGACCTCACCCTGCGGAAGATCGGCGGCAAGGATCTGGTCGTGGCGTACACCCGGAGCGCGTCGGCCAAGGGCGACCAGTTCCAGATCGCGCTGTTCGACCTGCTCACGGCGAAGCGCGTGCCGAAGCTGGGCGGCAAGGTGGTCATCGGCACCGATGGCCGCGACGCCAAGCTCGATCTGCGGGTCGACTACTTCGTCGACGATCACACCGTGGCCGCCGGGCTTCGCGGCGGGGTCTGGCGCCGGCACGAGGACCAGCGGTCCCCCGACACCCAGGCCATGTACGACCTGGTCACCAGCAAGTGGATCAAGGACGCACCGATCCCTGACCTGCTCGCGCACCGACGCAACCTCGACATCCTGACCGAGCACCATGGTCAGCGGGTCTTCGTCCACGTCCCCGGCGACGGCAGCGACCTCCAGCTCTGGCGGGACGGCGCGCCGACGGCGATCACGCTCGATCCCCCGCTGGCGAACTACGACCCCGCGACGGCCCGGCTGGCGATGCGCGGCGACCGGGTGTGGCTCTCGCTGGTGGTCGACCCGGTCAACCCGACGGCGGTCGCCCGGCAGAAGGCCGACCCCGAGTATCTCGATCTGTTCGAGGTCGACGGCAACCGCGCCGTGCGCCGCGCGCGCATCTTCGCGGCGAAGAAGAAGCTGACCTGGGGCTGGTCGGGCGACACGCTGTGGGTCCTCGAGAAGAACCTGGGCTTCGCCCGCGGTGGCAAGGCCCTCCGCTTCTACCGGCTCGCGCCCTGATCAGGCAGGAGGCGTGCCCGGCGCCGGTGCGCCGCCGTCGATCAGCGGGACGGCCTCGGTCGGGCCGGCAGCATCGACCGTGGGCGCGACGGCTGGCGTGGGCGGGGGCGGCGGACGGGGTACGGTCCGCGCGGGCGGCGCGATCGTCGTTGCCGGCAGCTCCGGGGTCCGTTCGTCGTCGGGAATGCGGGCGAGCGTCCCGTGGACGATGCCATCGGTGATCGGCACGAACTGATAGCGCGCCAGCGCGTGACCGGGGAGCACGAAGGTGAACTCGCGCGGGTCGCCGGCGGCGAGCCCCTCCCACAGGACAGGCGTCGGCCCCACGCGCACGCCGTCGACCGCCGCCATCGCCCCCGGCGGCGTGGAGCGCAACAACAGCTGCACGATCTTGCGGTCGCGTGCGCCGCGCGGGCCAGCCGGCCGTGGCGCGTCGCCGACGTCGGGATCGAGGTGGAACCCGCTCGCCGGATCGTAGGCCGGCAACGCGGTGACCCCGGCGTCGATCGCGGCCGCGGGCACCTCGGTCGCGACCCGGCTCGGCGCCGCCGACCGATCCGGCGAGGCGTGATCGCCGCACCCGAGGACGACCGACGCGCCGACCAGCAGCGACCACGGGGACAGCTTCATCGCCGCCGAGCTATAGCAGAAGCGGGTCGCGGCTGCTCGCACACCCTCGGTGACCGGCGGTCACGGCTGGTCGCGCTCGACCTTGTCGCGCTGGTCGGCGGTCAGGAGCTTCCGGGCCTGGATCAGCCCGAGCAACCGGACCTTGCGCACCTTGGCCTCCTCGCTGGTGATCGAGTCGACCAGGGCGCTCACCTCCGCTTCGTCGACGTCGACCCGGGAGATCTTGCGGCGCAGCTCGCTCGACATCGCCGCGATCCGGTTCTCGGACGCCTGGCGGGCCTGGTCGACGTCCGCGGCCAGCTTGCGCAGGGCCCGCGCCTGGTCCTTGGTCAGCTTGACGGTGTCGAGGTCGAGATCGATGTCGGCATCGAGGGCGTCGGACATGTCGGCGCCGTCATCGTCGATGTACGCGGGCGGGGCCGGCGGCATCGGCGGCATCGGCGGCGTCGGCGGCGTCGGCGGCATCGGCGGGACCGGCGGCTCGGGCGGGACCGGCGGGATCGCGCCCTGCCAGTCGCCCATCCACGGGCTCGGCACGGTGATCGTCCGCCCGTTGCGGTGGACCCGGATCGATCTCCGTCCGACGTCAACGTCGACGTCGACGTCCGAATCGGTGTCGGTGTGGGAATCGGTGTCAGCCTCCTCGTCGCCATCGTCGCCATCGTCGCCATCGTCGGCGCCGCCGTCGTCATCATCGCCGGCGACCACCCCAGCCCACGGATCGTCGGCCCCGTCGGGACCGGTCGCGATCCGTCCCATCCTGCCGTGACGACCCGCGCTCTGCAGCGCGCGATCGATCTCCAGCTGGATGTCCGGGACCTGCCCGGCCATGTCGAGGCCGAGCCCGTCGAGCTCGATCGACATCTCGCGCAGCGACGCCCCGAGCTTGGTCAGGTCCTTGGTGCTCGCGGCCCGGGCCTTCTCGAGCGCGCGGTGCACGCGGGCCCGGATCTTCGGCGGGATGGCCTGGTCGCGGTCGACCTCGGCCAGCGCGCGATCGATCTCGGCCTGGATCCGATCGCGCGCGGCCTGCGGCAGCGCGGTGTCGGCGTCGATGACGGTCTCGCGCGGGTGCCCGTGCCGGCCGACCTGCGGCGTCGGCGCGGGCGTCGGTTGCGCCTCGCCGCTGGTGGCGCTGGCGATGACGGCGCCGGCGATCAGCGCGGGGACGACGAGGACGAGCAGGCGGTGGATGCGATTCACTTGAGACCTCCCTTGCGGAGCAGGACGCGGTAGTTCTGGATCGGACGTTCGATGTCGTTCCACTTCGCGACGGGCGCCATGGCGCGCTTGAAGCTGAGCGACTCCAGCGCCGCGCGCAGCTCGGGGTCAACCGGCTCGCCGGTCGACGCGGACGGCAGCGCGGGCTCGGCCACGGTCGAGCCATGATCGCGGACGAAGCGTCGGTCGACGGCCACCGCGCTGGCAGCGGCGGCGGCGAGGCCGAAGGTGAAGGTCGCGAATCGACGTCGACGGCGCTGGTCGAGCCGCTCGCGGGTCGCGGCCATCATCCGGGCCGAGAATCCGGGCCGGGGCGGCTCGGCGCTGGTGGTCGCCGCCAGCAGGGCGGGCAGCGCGGTCAACCGCCGGCAGGCAGCGCAGCCGTCGACGTGGCCCTGGTCGTCCGCCGAAAGCAGCTCGCCCATGACCACCGCCTCGGCGATGACATCACAGGGGCTCATCGCGACGCCTCCATCAGCTCGCGCAGGCGGGCCAGCCCGCGGACCAGGTGGGTCTTGGCGGTCGCCAGCTCGACGCCGAGCGCGCTCGCCACCTCGGGCACCGGCAGGTCGTGGCCGTAGCGCAGCACCAGGGCCGCGCGCTGCTTGGCCGGCAGCGACTCGAGGTTGCCGAGCATGGCCGCGATGTCGCGGCGTGCGCCCAGCGCGTGGTCGGCGCGATCGGAGACCGTGCCGTGCAGCGGGACGTCGTCGCCAGCTGGCAGCCCGCGCGCTGCCTGGTCGGACTCGCGCGGCTGCTCGCCACCGAACCAGCGCCCGAACACCGCCCGCCGCAGCCGCCGCCGGCGCAGGACGCGCAGGCAGGTGGTGGTGACGATGCGCAGGAACCAGCCGGCGGCGGCGCCCGGCTCGCGCAGGTCCTCGAGATTCTCGCAGGCCCGGGCCAGCGACTCCTGCACCGCCTCCTCGGCCTCGGCCCGGTTGCCTAGCAGGTCCTGGGCGATGCGATATCCGCGGCGGGCCGGCCCGTCGGCCAGCTCGGCGAGGAGGCGGCTGCGCGCGTCCGTGGCGGTCACGGTCAACGTGGCTCCGGTCGCCATGGGTAGGGGGCCTTGCGCGTACACTTCGAGACCCTAGATACGCGACGGCGTCGGTCGGTTGACACGTCGCAACGCTCCCCGCTCACAGCGACGCCCGATCTGTTCAAGCTCCTGATTCTGCTGGACGTGCAGTCGCCCGGTCGGCCCCGCCACGGGGGCCTATGGCACCGCGAGGTCGATGCAGCTAAGCCCGAGAGGGTCGTCCGAGAGGCCGGCGACGGTGACGCACAGCCGATGGATGCCGGCGGCCAGGGGCACACTCGCGAACCGCCCCGAGCCGGCCATGTCGGGCGTCGCGAACAGAGGCTCGTCCGCACCGGTCAGGATCAGCGTGGCGCCCGGCGTGCCGACCACGTCGATGTCGATGCTGGCCATGCCGGACAGCAGGGGAGTCTCGGCCACGAACGACGGTCCACGATAGGCTTCGCCAGCCGCGACCACCTTGTCGATCGCGCCTGATGCCCCGTCGACGATCGCGGCGTCGATCCGCACCCGACCGCCGCCGCCGTCGCCGCCGTCGAACTGATCGTGGGCGCCGGCGCCGCCCGGACAGTCGACGGCGCCCGCGAAGGCGTGCAGGGTGCCCCCGGCATGGATCAGCACCGCGCCCCCCGAGCCGCCGCCGCCGCCGCCGCCGACTCCCGACTGGACGCCGGACTTCCCGGCCCCACCGGCGGCGGACACGTGGGCGCCCGCGGTGATCGAGACGTCGCCCTCGGACCACAACCCCAGCGCGCCCGCCCCGCCACCGCCGCTGGCATCCTCGGCGGCGACCTCGAACCCCCGGCCCCCCGGCTGGCCGCGGTTGGCGTCAGCTCCAAGCGGGACGAGCATGGGCTCGCCGATTGCCGCCCCGCCAGCTCCACCGCTACCGAGGGGGCGACCGCCGCCGCCGGTCGAGCCGAATCCACCGCCGCCGCCACCGAAGCCACCGACGCCAGCCTGCCCACCGCCGGGGCAAGCCGGGCCCGCCACGCACGCACCGCGGCCGACGCCATCGCCGGCATCGACGTCGAGCCCCGCGTCGATGATGATCGAGCTGGTCGAGTGCAGGATCAGCGGGCCGATCCCGCCCGGGATGTGGGTCGCGCCGCTGATGCGGATCATCGAGTACAGGTACGGCGCCGTCGGGGTCTCCGCCGCGAGCGTCAGCTCCGGCAGCATCGTGACCTCGGTCGTGACCGGGTCTGCGGACGAGTTGCCGATGCTGATCGCCAGGGTGCGGACGCCGCTACCGAAGGTGGCATCGATCGGGAGCTGGATCGCCAGCACGGCGCTGTGGCCATCGGCGCTGACCTCGCGATCGACGATCTCCAGGAACGATCCCCCAAGCATCTGCGCGTAGAACGCCACGCCGCCGCCGAGGCCGGTCCCGAGCAGTCGCACCACCGCCGGTCGGCTGCCGCCGACGCCGGCGCCCTCGACCAGGCTCCTGGCCTCGATCCCGGTCAGGGTGGGGGCCTTGCTCGCGTCGGTGCGGGCGTCGCCTCCACCGCCGCCGTCGCCGAGCAGACGATCGGGATCGTAGATCACGCTGCACCCGCTCGCGGCCAGCGCGACGGCGAGCAACGAGCGAGCGCCAGCAGCCACCCACCCATCATATCGACCTGACGATCGCGTGTCTGGTCCAGATCGACCGTTCCGCTCCTCTTGCTCGGACCGCCGCGCTATTGTCCCCCGGTCGATGCGCGCGTCTCTGGTCATGGTCCTGCTCGCCCTGCTGGTGGGGCAAGCCCTCGCCCGCCCGCTCGTACCCCCGCCGGTTCGGGATCCGCTCGCCTCGCCGCGGGTGGCGATCGTCGTCGAGATCGCCATCGGGGTCGATCCCGCACGGGCGAGCGAGATCAGCGGCACGCTCGCGGCCGCGATCACTAGCCAGCTGATGGTCGAGGCCCGCGGCGGGACCGCGGTGACCGAGCGGCTGCCGGCGGGCGGCCTGACCGACGGCTGCCTCGCGCGACCCGCCTGTGTGACCGACGTCGGACGCCGGCTCGAGGTCGACCAGTTGCTGTTCATCGCCCTGGTCCAGCTCGGCGATCAGCTCCAGCTCGACACCTCGTGGACCGACGCCGACGGCACCCACAACGCCAGCCGCCCCCGCATCCTGCTCGGCCCCGGCGACGTGGCCGAGGAGGTGTTCCGGGCGCGCGCGGTCACGCTCTTGCCCGAGGCCCGGCTTCGTGCGGACGTCAGCGTGCGCGTGCCCGTGACCGGCCCCGGCCGACCCCGGCGTCACCTGACCGGCGCCAGCAAGAGTCTGGCCGCGCTCGCCGTCGTCGGGTTCGGCGCCGGGGTCGGGCTCGGCCTGTCGACGCGCTCGGCGTTCCTGGCCTGCGAGGGCGGCGGCTGCGACGGCGATCGCCGTGATTCGATCCGGCTGCGGGGCCGGCTCGCCGACGCCAGCTTCGCGGCGGCCGCGCTGTCCGCGCTCGCCGGCACGATCCTCTACCTGCGCTCGGCGCCGGCCGAGCCGCGGGTCCGGGTCGAGGTCGCGGCCCGCGCCACCGGCGTCTCGCTGGTCGTGGGGGGGCGCTTCTGACGGTCGAGGCTCGCGACGCGGAAGGGCGGCTGACCTGCACCGCGTGCTGCGCGACCTTTCGGGGCGCCTTCCAGCGCTGTCCGCGCGACGGCGCGCGCTTGGTCGCCGCCACCGACGACCCCTTGCTCGGCCAGACCCTGGGCGGACGCTACGTGATCGAGGCGCTGATCGGCGAGGGCGGGCTCGGGCGCGTGTACCGGGCCCGCCACGTCAAGATCTCGCGACGCTACGCGGTCAAGGTGCCGTTCGGCGACGTCTCCGGCGACGATCGTCTGCGCCTCCGCTTCGCCCGCGAGGCCGAGGCCGCCAGCCGCCTCGACCACCCCAACCTGGTCGGCGTGCTCGACGTCGGTGAGACCGAGGCCGGGCTGCTGTACCTGGTGATGGACTTCGTCGACGGCGTGAGCCTCGGCGAGATGATCGACGACGGTCCGATGGCGGCGTCCGTGGCCGCTAACCTCGTCGGTCAGATCGCCGCCGGGCTCATCCAGGCCCACGAGCGTGGGCTCATCCACCGCGATCTCAAGCCGGAGAACGTGCTGGTGGTGGCCGGCGACGACGGCCCGGTCGTCCGCATCGTCGACTTCGGCATCGCGATCCTCGGCGCCGACGAGCACAGTCGGGTCACGACCCAGGGCGTGGTGCTGGGCACGCCGCAGTACATGGCGCCCGAGCAAGCCAGCGCCGACCCGCTCGACGCCCGCACCGATCTGTTCGCGCTCGGCGTGATCCTCTACGAGCTGCTGGCCGGCGTCATCCCGTTCGACGGCGCTGGCATCGAGATCGCGCGCCAGCACCTCGTGCTCACGCCGCCGGCGATCGCCGAGCGGGTGCCCGGGCTCGTGGTCGATCCGGTGCTCGAGTCCCTCGCGTTCTGGCTGATGGCCAAGAAGCCGGCCGATCGCCCGGCGAGCGCCGCCGTGGTGGTCGAGGTGCTCCGGCAGCTGGCGCGCGCTCCCGAGGCGCCGACGTCAGCGCCGTGGTCCGCGGCGGTGGAGGCCACGCCGACCGTGCGGGAGGTCGGCACCGCTCGGCTCCACCCTGGCTCGCGCGGGCGCCGGGTCGCGGCGATCGCGACGGTCGTGGTCGTGGTGATCGCGCTCGGGGTGATCGCCGGCCGATCGCGGTCGACCGCCAGCGACGCCGCGCGGCTGGCGCGGGCCGCGCCGGATGCCGGCGATGCGGCGCCGGCGATCGACCACGCTCTCGACGACGGGGCCGCGCCTCCACCATCGACGACCGCCGCCGCGAGCGCGGTGGACGCCGGCACTGATCTGCGTGCGAGCAGCGGAGCCGCGATCCCACCGCCGGGCCCGACCTCGGCTCGCGCCGGCGACCATCGCGCGGGCGAACCGACCGGGCCGGGCCGGGTGGCGGTCCGTGCGCCGGTCCGCGACGATCATCGCGCGCTGACCGCGACCTCTGGCCGCGATGCCGGCGTGACCCCAGGCGCGGCCCCGGTCGAGCCCGTGGTCGACGCCGCCGACCTCCGCCGGTTGTACGCCGCGGTCGGCGAGCGGCTGAACCGCGCGTTCGATGCCGCCGACCCGCGGGCCGCCAGCCTGCGGGTACGCTACGGCCAGCTGGGGTTTCTCCAGGCGCTGCGCGACCCCGCCGAGGCGATCAAGGTCCAGGGCGAGCTGCGCGCGATCGATCGCCAGCTGTCGAGTCCGGCACCCTAGGTTCCGCCCATGCCGTGCTCACGGGATCGCGATGAAGCGCACGGTGCTGCTCATGAACAGCGGCACGACCACCCGCTGCCGCTTGTGATCGATGCCGAGATCGGCGGGCGACTCGACGCCCTCGGCCAGCGCCGTGAACGGCCCGCCCAGCTTGCCGATGTAGACGGCCTTGCCCTCCCAGCTCGAGATCACGACCCGGCCGTCGCCGACCGCCTCGATCCCGTCGAGCCCCCCGGTCGGCAGCGCGCTCAGGTCGGTCGGCTTGCCATCGGCGATCCGGTACGCCTCCTTGCCACCGAACGGCACCGCCCAGACGTTGCCGTCGATCACGGTGACGCCGTTGGGGCCCTTGAGGTCCGCGCCCGCGGCCAGCTTGGTGACGGCGCCGGCGGCGTCGATGGCGTAGACCGCGTCGGTGCCCGACGGCTTCAGCTCGCCGGTCAGGCCGCTGTCGGTGACGTAGATCGTGTCGGCGCCGGCCGCGACGTCGTTGAGGAAGGTCGCGCCCTTGATGTCGACCGCGCCCTTGGCCGCGCCGGTCGCGAGATCGAAGATCCGGACCGCGGTGACGTCGGCGACGTACAGGTTGCCGCCGAGCACCGCCATGCCCTTGGGCGCGTTGAGCGTGATGTCGGGCTTGCTGCCGTCGATCCACTTGAGCTCGACGATCTTGCCGTCGGGCCCGAGCTTGCTGATGAAGCCGTTGTCGTCGAGCGCGGTCGGCGCGCCGTTGATGTTGGACACCAGGTAGACGTCCTGATCGGGCAGCGGCAGCACCGACTCCGGGGTCGCCAGCCCGACGTCCTTGACCTCGGTGACGGCCACGGGCGGGGCGGGCGGCGCCGGCGGCTTGACCTCGGGCGCGGGCGGCTTGACCTCGGGCGCGGGCTTCGCCTTCGGCGCGTCCTTCTTCGACGAGCAGGCGGTGGCGGCGAGGGTCGCGGTGAGCACGGTGACGAGCGTGGCGGTCTTCGACATGGGCCGTACGCTACCCCAACCCCGCCGATCGAACAGGGCGAGGCGCGCGGTCACAGGGTTGGTCCTGGCCAACCCTGTGAGCGCGCACGCTCCGCCCGCGCTTCGATATCGCGCCTGTGGCCGCGGGTTGAAAGCGCTACGGTGAGTTCATGCCGACGTGGACGCTGCAGGTGGACATCACCGACCTCGCCGAGACCATGGACTTCGCGGTCCCCGACGGCCTCGCCTCGTACCTCGACCTGCGCAACGGCGAGATCGTCCACCCCGACGCGTCGACGGCGGCGAACGACGCCGAGCTGCTGCTGTCGATCCCGCCGTTCGACGGCGCGTACCGGTACAACCGGATGCAGCAGTTCGCCGCCAGCGTCGATCGCGATCTGGCCGGCTTGCTCGCGGTCGCTCTCGACGGCAACGGCGCGTTCCGTCGGTTCAAGAACCTGATCTACCAGCACGGCGTCGCCGACGCGTGGCTCGGGTTCCAGCTCGGCCTCGATCGGGCCAAGGCGATGGACTGGCTGACCGCGCACAACGTCACGTGGATCGACATCTCGACCCGCATGCCGGTGACCGAGCCGGCGCGCGAGAGCGGGACCATCGGCCTCGCCGACCTGCTGCTGCTGGGCTCGGCCGACGGCAAGAGCGCGGTGGCCGCGGGTCGGATCCGTCGCCGGGTGCCGGCCCACTCACCCCAGCACAGCCGCGAGCTGTTCGCCCGCCTGGCCCGCGAGGTCTGCGCCACCGCCGGCATCTCCAAGCCCGATCCGACCGGCGAGTCCGACATCCTCGACGCCGGCCGCTTCCACCTCCGCCGGCACCACGACGCCGTCGATCTCGAAATCGACGTCACGCCCGAGCTGCAGGCCCGCTTCACCGCGAGCTGACGTCTTACCAGCCGCACTCCTGACCCTTGTTCTGGGTCTTGAGCCAGGCGTGGAGCGGGGCGAAGTACTCGATCAGCGCGGAGGCGTCCATGGTCCGTGAGCCGGTCACCGCCTCGAGCGCGTCGGGCCACGGCTTGCTCGAGCCGAGCTGCAGCATCGACCACAGCGCCGCGCCCGCAGCGGCGTTGCCGTGGATCGAGCACTCGTTGAGCGGGCCCGTCCAGCCGGCGGTGTGGCACAGCGCGCGGTGGAACTGGAACTGCAGGATCGTGGCGAGGAAGTAGCGCAGGTACGGCGTGTTGCTGGGCACGTGGTACTTCGCGCCGGGATCGAAGTCCTCGGCGCCGCGCGGCACCGCCGACATCACGCCCTGGTACTTGGTGCGCAGCTGCCACCAGCGATCGTTGAACTGCGCCGGCGCGATCACGCCCGAGAACGCCTCCCACCGCCACTTGTCGACCAGCAGGCCGAACGGCAGGAACGCCACCTTCTCGAGGGCGATATACATCTGCTGATCGATGACCGCCTTGGGATTGACCACGACCTTCTTCAGCAGGCCGACCTTCTTGAAGTAGCCCGGCGTCACCGACAGCGCGACGGTGTCGCCGATCGCCTCGTGGAAGCCGTCGTTGGCGCCCTGCTGGAACAGGATCGGCAGCTCGTGATAGGCGAGGAAGTAGTAGTCGTGGCCGAGCTCGTGGTGGAGGGTGATCAGGTCCTCCTGGTTGACCTTGGTGCACATCTTGATCCGGACATCGCCGGAGTAGGTCGGATCCCACGCCGAGGCGTGACACACCGCCTGCCGGCCCTCGGGCTGGACCAGCATCGACCGGTCCCAGAACGTGTCGGGCAGGGGCTGCAGGCCGAGCGAGACGAAGAACGACTCGGCGAGCTTGGTCATCCGGCTGGCGTCGAAGCCCTGGGCCACCAGCTCGCTGCTGACGTCGGGGGAGGGCATGCCCTTGTACGGCTCGACCAGGTCGTAGATGTTGGCCCACGACTGCGCCCACATGTTGCCGAGCATGTGCGCCGGCATCGGCCCGGTCGGCGGCACCACCGTCTTGCCGTACTTCTTCGAAAGCTGGCGGCGGACGTAGCAGTGGAGGTCCTGGTAGAGCGGCTGGACTTGATCCCACAGCCGGTCGGCCTCGGCGACGACCGCCGCCGGCGGCAGGTCGTACTGCGACAGCCAGAGCTGGCCGACGTTGTCGAAGCCGGCGACCCGCACGCCCTCGTTGGCGAGGGTGACGAAGCGCTCGTACAGCGGCTTGATCTCGCGGCCGACCGCCTCGTGCCAGCCCTGCCAGGCGGCGAGCAGGACCTTGGGGTCGCGGCTCTTGGCCATGACGTCGGTGAGCTGGCCGAGGTCCTGACACTTCTCGCCGACGCAGACCTTGCCCTTGCCGTAGGCGCTGTCCATCGCGGTCGTGACCTTGGTCAGCTCGGCAGCGTGCGCGGGATCGGCGGGCGCGGTCTGGCCGCCGATGCGCAGCAGCAGGAACTGCCGGCGGGTGGCCTCGTCGAGCTCGCCCAGGACCGGATCGAAGCGGCGCGAGGCGGCGATCTGCTTGGTGAGGTAGCCCATCGCGAGTTCGGCGGTGCGCGCGGCCTCGGCCTCGGTCTCGTCGGTGATGTTGATCGAGCGGTTCCAGTCGGCGAGGTCGCGGGTGGTCCAGGCGTCGCGCAGGCCGGCGTCGACCTCGGCCATGAACGCGCGGGCCTCGTCGACGGTCGGCGGCGGCGTCGGCTTCGGCGTGGTGTCGAGGACGTCGACCGGCGGCGGCGGCGCCTTCTTGGCGGCCGGGCAGCCGGCGAGGGCCACGAGCAGAGCAACGGGCAGCGTGGTGCGGATGCGAGCCATGGCGCGCACGATACACCAGCGCCTCGCTGGCTTGCGTCAGCTCACGGCGCGCGCGATGGCGATCGTCAGGCCCGTCGCCAGGCCGATCGCGATCACGAACAGCAGCGGCAAGAGCCAGGTCCGGGCCGGCCGGCGGGGCGTCGGGTAGGTCCCGTCCCAGGCCGGGTACGAGTCCGACGGCGGCAGGCCGATGAGGTGGGCCGGCAGGTGGGTCTGGTCCATGTCCAGGTACGGCATCCCGTCGGTCGAGGGCGTGCCGGGCGGCGTGCCGTAGGCCAGGGCGCCCATGCCCGCGGGCGGTGGCGGGCTGGCCGGCTCCATGGCCGCGCGCGCGCCGAGGTTGGGCAGGTCGGCGATGACGTCGGCGAGGTCGATCGACATGGTCGCCTCGCCGGGCGCCGCCTTCGCACCGCGCGAGGCCGGGGTCGGCTCGGGCTCGGCGATCACGGTCGGCACCACCGACGGCCCGAACCCGCCGCCGCGCACCGACGGCTGGGTCGGTGCGCGCGCGACGAAGGGCCCGGCCGCGTCGACCGGCGCGGGCACCAGAGGACGCGGCACCGGCGCGGGCACGACGTCGCGTCGCGGCTTCGAGGCCGGGGTGTTGCCGCCGAACAGCGACGCGATCTTCAGCGGCTCGGCGCCCGCGTTGCTGGCGCTCGCCGGTCGGGCCCCGGCCGCCGCGCCGGCAGCGCCACCGAAGATGCTGGCGCCGGGCCTGGCTGCACCGCCGAACATGCTGCCGCCGGGCTTGGCGGCGGCGAACACCGCGACCGGCGGGCCCGGGTTGCGCGCGACCGGAACCGGGGCGGGCACGGCCCCGGCCGGTGGCCCCGGGGTCCGCGCGGGCATGGGTGGCCCCCGATCGATCGCCGCCAGGCTCTGGCTCGGGGCGGCGATGGTCGGCATCTGCTGGACCGGGAACGCGCCGCTGCGCCGGACCTCCTCGTTGAGCTCGGCCAGCCGATCGAGCGGGTTCATCTCGATCCGGGTCGAGTCCGCCGACGGCGCGCCGCTGTCGTCGTCGCCGCTGCCGCCGTCCTCGAAGCCCGAGGCCCCGACCGGGAAGTCGCCGCCCGCGTCGTCGTCGTCGGGCTCCTGCGCCTCGTCCTCGATCACGTCCTGGCCCGACAGCTCCTCGGCGTCGTCGTCGGCGTCGTCCCAGCCGTTGGCGCCGCCGGGCCGGCCCTCGAGCAGCTCGCGCATGCGGTCGCCGTGGTCGGCGATCTCGGGCAGGAAGAACTGCTCGATGAACGTCGAGATGTCACCGGCGCCGCAGTGCTTGCCGCCGCGGTGCATGTACGCCGACACCGCCTCGCCGAACGCCTCGGCGGTCTGGTAGCGCCGGTTGGAATCCTTGGCCAGCGCGTGCATGATCACCGCGTCGAGCGCGGGATCGAGCTCGTGGTTGACCGCCGACGGCGGCGGCACCTTGCATTCGAGGATCGCCTGGTAGGTGTCGTACGACGAGCCCCGCTTGAACAGCCGGCGGCCAGTGAGCAGCTCGTGGACCACCACGCCGAGCGCGAACACGTCGGTGCGGCGGTCGACGTTCTTGGCCACGCACTGCTCGGGCGACATGTAGGCGAACTTGCCCTTGATGGTCCCGGCCCGGGTCGCCGTCGAGCGCTGCTCGGCCTTGGCGATGCCGAAGTCGACGATCTTCACCACGCCCTCGAACGTGACCACCAGGTTCTGCGGGCTGATGTCGCGGTGGACCAGGTTGAGCGAGCCGGCCCCGGCCCTGCGCTCGTGGGCGTAGTGCAGCCCGCCCGCGGCCTGGATGGCCATGCCCAGCACCAGGCTCGCCGGGATCTTCGAGCCAGACACCCGCTCGGCCGAGCGGCGGGCCATCAGCGCCACCGACATGCCGGCCACGTACTCCATCACCAGGTAGTAGCGGCCGTCCTGCTCGCCGAGCCCGAGGGTCTGGACGATGTTCGAGTGATCGAGCTGCGCGCCCAGCCGCGCCTCGTCGAGGAACATCTGGACGAACTCGGGATCGAAGGCCAGGTGGTCGTGCAGGCACTTGACCACCACGTACTTCTCGAACCCGGCGTGGCCGTCGACCCGGGCCAGGTAGATCTCCGCGGTTCCGCCCAGCGCTAGCAGCGCGACCAGCTCGTAGTCGCCCAGTCGGGTGCCGACCAGGGCGCCCGCGTTCGGCGGCGGCGCAGACATCAGCGGGGACTATACCCCGGTTCCATCGCGCTCGCCCCCCTGCGCCTCGCGCCGTTGCCCCGACCGCACCCCATCCGCCCCGGCGTCCGCGCCCCAGCGGTCAAATCTCCATGATCTCCTTCTCCTTGGCCTGCTCGAGCGCGTCGATCGAGGCGACGAAGCGATCGGTCAGGTCCTGGACCTTCTTCTCGCCGAGCTTGCGCTCGTCCTCGGTGATCTCCTTGTCTTTCTCGGCGTCCTTGATCATCTCCATCGCGTCGCGGCGGGCGGCGCGGACGGCGACCTTGGACTCCTCGGTCATCTTCTTGATGCTCTTGACCAGGTCGCGGCGGCGCTCGGCGGTGAGCGGCGGGATGGGCAGGCGGACGAGGTCGGTGTCGGACACCGGGTTGAGCCCGAGGTCGCTGGCCCGGATCGCCTTGTCGATGATCGGGATCATCGTCTTCTCCCACGGCTTGATCGTGATGAGGCGGGCGTCGACCACCGTGACGCTGGCGACCTGGTTCACCGGGGTCGGCGTGCCGTAGTAGTCGACCCGCACACCGTCGAGCATCGCGGTGGTGGCGCGGCCGGTGCGGACCTTGACCAGGTCGCGCTTGAAGGCCTCGACGGCCTTCTTCATGCCGTCGTCAGCGTCGGTGGTGATGTCGTTGAGCATGTCAGACATGTCGGTCCTCTTCACGCCGCCGGTTCACGAGAACCGGGACTCCAGGTTGTCCTTGACGATCTTGGTGCCCACGGCCTCGCCGCACACCACCCGCTGGATGTTGCCGCGCTGGGTCATGTCGAAGACGATGATCGGCAGCTCGTTGTCGCGGCACAGCGCGAACGCGGTCGCGTCCATCACCCCGAGATCCTGCTTGAGCGCGTCGGTGAACGTGACCTGCTCGTAGCGGCGGGCGTCGGGGTGCTTGCGCGGGTCGCGGTCGTAGACGCCGTCGACGCGGGTGGCCTTGAGCAGGACGTCGGCGCCGATCTCCATCGCCCGCAGCGCGGCCGCGGTGTCGGTGGTGAAGAACGGGTTGCCGGTGCCGGCGCCGAAGATGACGACCCGGCCCTTCTCGAGGTGGCGGATGGCGCGGCGGCGGATGTAGGGCTCGGCGAGCTGCGACATCGGGATCGCCGACTGGACCCGGGTGACCACGCCCTGGTGCTCGATCGCGTCCTGCAGCGACACCGCGTTCATCACCGTGGCCAGCATGCCGACGTAGTCGGCCGAGGCCCGGTCCATACCCTTCGACGACTCCGACAGGCCGCGGAAGATGTTGCCGCCGCCGACCACGACCGCGAGCTCGACGCCGAGCCGGGCGGTGTCGGCGACCTCGGCCGCGACCAGCTGGAGCACCTCGGGGCTGATGCCGTAGCCCTGGGCCCCCATGAGGGCCTCGCCGGAGATCTTGAGGAGGACCCGCTTGTAGGCGGGCCGCGGTCGTTGCCCGTCGGTGGTCATGGCGGGCGCCGACAATACTCGCACGGGCGATCGATGGCCAGCGCCAGGGGCCGCGCGCACTCACGGCGGCGAGGGCGGGGCCGGCGGTGGTGACCGGAGGTGGAGCTCGATCCGGATGTTGCGCAGCCGGGTGTCCTGCGCGGTCCACGGCACCCGCGGCACCGTGTCGCCGTAGCCGTGGGACTCGAGCTGGCGCGCCGGCACGCCACGCGTGACCAGGAAGTCCATGACCGTGCGTGCGCGCCGGTCCGACAGCCGGAGGTCGCGGTATTCCTCGTCGAGGCCGTGGCCCTGGCTCTCGACGACGATGGCGGGGTGGGCGAGCAGCAGCGCGGCGACGTCGTCGAGCACCGCGAAGCTGGCCGGGCGCAGCGTGGGCCTGTCGTATTCGAACGCGACCTTGGTCGAGAGTTCGATGCGGTCGGGACCGAGCCGGGCGTGGCGGAGGCAGGTCGGAGCGCCCCCGCCATCGTCGACATCGGCCGGTAGCGAGCCTCGGCGAGCGACCACCGGCCGTCGACGGAGCCGGTCAGGCGGCGTGCGATCGGCGTGCGATCGGGCGATACTGCCGACCCCATGGGCGCCAGCTCCGAGAAGGATGACGCGCCCACCCCGGCGAGCCCGGCGGCGCCGCTGGCCTACGACACCACCCGCGTGCTGACGCCCGGCGCTGAGTCGCGCCCGGTGGCGGCCGCGTCGTCGAGCCCGGCCGGTGCCCCGCCGATCCCCGGCGGCGACAGCGGCGCGCGCGCGGTCGCCACGGTCCGGCTGGGCCGCTACGAGCTCGGCCGCGTCCTCGGTCAGGGCGGCATGGGCGTGGTCTACCGGGCCCGCGATCGCGAGCTCGATCGGGCGCTGGCGATCAAGCTGGTGCGCTCGGTCGCCGACGATCCGAGCGGCGCGCGGGTGCTGCGCGAGGCCCAGGCGATGGCCCGGCTGCGCCATCCCGGGGTGGTGCCGGTGTTCGACGTCGGCGTCCACGACGGCAACGTGTTCCTGGTCATGCCGCTGCTCGAGGGCGGGACCCTCGGCGGCTGGCTGCGGGCCACGCGCCGGCCGTGGCGCGACATCGTCACCCGCTTCCTGGCCGCCGCCCGCGGGCTCGCCGCCGCCCACGCCGTCGGCCTGGTCCACCGCGACTTCAAGCCCGACAACGTCCTGCTCGGCGCCGGCGACGAGGTCCAGGTCGCCGACTTCGGGCTGGCCCGCGCCACCCACGACGTCGACGGGCCCGCGCCCGGGGTCGCCCCGACCGCGCTCGCCACCAACGTGACCGCCGAGGGCACGGTGCTCGGCACCCCGGCGTACATGGCGCCCGAGCAGCTCGACGGCGCGGTGGTCGACGCCAAGGCCGATCAGTTCAGCTTCTGCGTCGCGCTGTACGAGGGCCTGTACGGGCACCGGCCGTTCGACGACGACGCGCGCACGACCGATCTGATGTCCTTGCGCCAGGCGATCCGCACCGGCCCGGTCCGGCCCGGCAAGCCCGAGGGCGACGTGCCGGGCTGGCTGCGCGCGATCGTGCTGCGCGGGCTGCGCGAGGATCCGGCGGCGCGCTGGCCGTCGATGACCGCGCTCGCCGCCGCGATCGAGCGTCGCCTGCACCGCGGTCGGCGGCTGGCGTTGATCGGGCTCGCCGGCCTCGCGCTGGTCGGCGTCGCCGCGGTCGCGGTGATGGCCAGCGGCGCGTGGCGTGGCGGCGGTGCGCGCAAGCCGGACGTGTTCGCGATCGATCGCGCGACCCGGGTGACCTTCGCCGGGTGCGCGGCCCAGCCGGCGTTCGTCCCGGACGGCGACGGCGTGGCGTACGTGCAGCGCCGCGGCAGCGCCTCGACGCTCATGCTCAGCGCGGCGAGCGGCGGGGCTGGACGCGCGCTCGGGGCCGGCACCGAGCCGGCGTTCTCGCCCGACGGCCACTACCTCGCCGCGCTCGACAAGACCCAGGTCGTCGTCCACGACCTGCGCGATTCGGCGGCGGCGCCCCGCACGCTCGGGCCGTCGACCAGCGGGCCGGTCTGGCTCGACGCCGAGACCCTGGTGGTCGGCGTCGGCGATCGCATCGTCGCGCGGGCGCTGGCCGACGGCGCCGAGCGGGTGCTCGGCCACGTCCCCGACGGCCACGTCGTGCGCGCGATCGCGGTGGGGGTCGACCACCGGATCTTCGTCATCCACCGCCCCGACGCGACCCTGGCCGAGGCGGTGGTCGCCGAGGTCAAGGCCGACGGCACCACCCGCGAGCTCCGGCGCGGCGTGCTGTCGACCGCCGGGGTCCGCTACCGCGCCGACCGCGGCGTCGTCTACTACGTGCAGCGCCGCAACACCAACCAGTATCAGCTCTTCGTCCAGGCCCTCGACGGCGCCGAGCCGACCCCGGTGGCCACCGACACCCCGCCGTCCGGCGGCTTCGACGTCGCGGCCGACGGCCACCGGCTCGCGTTCTCGAGCTGCGCCGAGTCGGCGACGATCGCGGTGATCGCTCGCGGCGGCGCGCCGATCGCGCTGACCGGTCACGGCGCGTGGCGCGACAACGGCCCGCTCGCCGTCGACGCCGCCCGCCTGGTCCACACCTCGACTCGTAGCGGCCTGCTCCAGCTCTGGCTGCTCGACCGCACGACCGGCGACGACGCGCCGCTGGTGCCGCCCGAGTCGAGCAACCCGGCCCTGTCGCCCGATCGCACGACCCTCGTGTACGCGACCGTCGAGCAGGACAGCATGCTCGGCCTGCGCACGGCGCCGCTCGACGCGCTCGCCGCCGAGCGGACCCTCACCACCGGCCATGTCGATCGCGCGGCCCGCTTCACCCGCGATGGCGACGCGGTCGTGTTCCTGCGCGAGACCCCGGTCGGCCTCGGCCTGTACCGGGTCGACGCCGGCGGTGGCCCGGCGTTGCCGCTCGAGCCCGCCGGCGGCGCCGTCGACGTCCGCGCCTTCGACGTCTCGCCGCTCGACGACACCGTGGCGCTGATCGTCCCCGCCGATCCCCGCTCGCCGCTGTCGCGGATGGCGCTCACCGGCGGCGAGCGCGAGCCCGTCGTCGCCGCCGCGTCGCTCAGCGCCGCCCTGCGCACCGTCCGCTACGCGCCCGACGGCCGCCGCCTGCTGCTGGTCGACGGCGACGGCCGCCTGCTCGAGCTCACGCTCGCGACCGGCGCGCTCGAGCCGCGCTGGCAACTCGCCGGCAGCGAGTACTCGGCGGTCGGCGCGGTCGACTACGACCTCGACGGCGACACCATTCTCGCCTCGCTCACCTCGCGCGCCGGCGACCTCTGGATCGCCGACGGCCGCTTCTGACCCCTCGACAGCACCATCACACGAGGATGTTGACGGCGCCGGCGACGGCGACGGCGACGTTGAACGTGGACGTGGACGTGGACGTGGACGTGGACCTTGTCACCGCCCCGGCTCCGGTTGCGTTCACGTCGATGCTGTCGACCTGTGATCAATCGAGAGGCGTCGAGGTTCACGGTCAACGTCGCCGTCGCCGTCAACGTCGAAGACCACGACCAGGTCAACATTCACGTCGTGACGGCGATGAGGCCGCTACGGGGCAATGTACTGCGAGCGGTTGGCGAGCAGGGTCCAGCGGCCGGGATCGGCGCCCTGGTACCACTGGCCGTCGACCTGCTCCTGGGTGCCGCACGGGATGCCGGCCGCGATCCGGCTCTGGCTGTACTCGTAGACCTGCCGGCACTTCGAGTAGCGCGGGTCGGTGGTGTTGGCCCACGGCTGCAGGGCCGGGATGCGGGCCGCGCTCACGCACGACGCGCCGTCGATGCTCCACTCGGCCTCGGTGCCCCAGGCCGCCGTCTGGTAGCCGCCGACCACGTTCATGCGATCGATCGGATCGATCTGCGTGCCGTCGACGGTGTTGCTCTCGCCGTTGCCGCAGTAGTCGGCGCGGACCATGCGCACGCACGCGCGCAGGTAGTCGAACCCGCTGTCGACCTTGGTCAGCCACTGCCACTGCCCGAGCACGCCATTGTAGCTCCAGTAGCCGCGCGACCACGCCTTCCACGGCTTGTAGCCCTCGTACACGCACTTGGCGATCGCGCCGGTGTCCTCGCACGCGAAGGTGGCGAGGCCGCTGGCGTCGACGCTCTCGTCGTAGCCGAGGTCGAGCAGGAGGCCGTCGCTGCGCTGGCCGACGCGCCACTTGCCCGCGGTGACCACGGCCTTGGCGCCGCCCGGGCACAGCGGCTGCCACGACGGCAGCACGTAGCGCTTGGTGAACCCACTCAGGTAGTAGTAGCCGGGCTGGTACCACGACAGGCCGAAGCGATAGACGTCGGCGTTCTCGTTGGTCGACAGGTTGGTGCAGGCGTATGGCCAGACCGGCGAGCACCACGTCTGCGGCGTCGGGTCGGCGGCCTGCACCACCGAGTCGATGCGGACGTCGAGGAACGCGGTGCTCGGGCCGTACAGCTTGGCCTTCATGACCGTGCCGGCGAGCTGAGCGTTGGCGAGCAGCCCGCGAGTTGGGCTGGTCATGTACAGCGAGCCGTCGGCGACGTAGCCGCCGGTCAGGCCCTCGCCGCTCTGGACCGGGTCGGGCGCAGTCAAGCCGTCGAGGGTGCCGGCCCGGACGTGCACGTTCTGCAGCACCGCGCCGCCGCTGCCGTCGGGGAAGAAGGTGCCGGCGGGGAAGTAGCTGCCGTTGGGGAAGTGGCTGCCGTTGGGGAAGTGGCTGCCGTTGCGGAGGATCTGCGCGATGGTCGCGGCGGCCTCGCTGCCGTCGAGCTCCGGATCGTCGGTCATGCAGGCGGGGGCGAGGGCGAGGGCGACCAGCAGGGTCGCGCGGGTGCGGACGAGGTGTTGGAGCTTCATGCCCGGGGGTATTGCGGGCGACGTGCCAGGCCGGACGGGGCCGAGCAGGCGCCGCGCCCGCGGTCGGCAGCGTCGGCACCACGCCACTTCTGCGTGATCACGCCAGGACGGCGTCACCCTACCGTGCAGGTTCGGCGTCGGCGCAGACCCGGAAGCCGATCGACACGTCGCGCAACGCCTCGTGGACCACGTCGCGCATGGTCGACATCGCGGCCTGGTCGTCGAGAGGATATCCGCCGCCGCGGACGACGTAGCGGGTCTCGGCGAAGGCCGAGCGCGCGAACTCCCAGGCGTTGCCGACCAGGTCGTCGGCGCCGAACACGCTGCGGGAGGCGGGGTGGCGGCCGACAGCGTCGGGGCCATATCCGGCATAGTCGGAGCCGCCCTCGCCGTAGTTGGCGTCGTCGGGGGTGAGGACATCGCCGTGGGCGTAGGTGCGGGCGTCGGCGCCGCGTGCGGTCCGCTCCCACTCGAGCTCGCCGCACAGGCGGGCGCCGGGGACCGCGCCGGTGCGGTCGAGCCAGGCCACGTAGGCCTCGACGTCGGCCGGGCCGATGCCGGTCACCGGCAGCTGATCGCTGGGATGCGGGGCCTCCGCCGGGCGGTGGCGGTAGCTGAGCTCGGCGCCGAGCAGCAGGTCGTAGCGCTCGGTCGCCGGCTGCAGCGTGAGGCGCCAGCCGTGACCGTCGGGGACGAGCCGGACGAAGCCAGGCGCGCCGTCGCTGCCCGAGGCCGGCGCGCGACGGACCGCCTCGTCGGGCGGCAGCGCGGCGAGGAAGCGGGTCCACCGGGCGTAGGTGGTCTCGAACCGGCTGACCAGGAAGGCGCCGGTGGTGCGGGCGTGGGGCGGGACCGCCTTGAGGTAGTTGGTGCGGAAGTGATCGGGCGCGGTGCTGCCGAACGTGAACCGACCGGGCGGGACGTAGATCATGTCGGTCGGGACCCGGGCGGCGGCGATGAGCGGGACGTCGGCGGAGAACGGCTCGCCGCGGCCGAGCAGCACCGGGTAGCGGGTCGGCGCGCGGCCGGCCAGGGTCAGCTCGAAGACGTACGAGCCGGCGGGCAAGGGCAGGACCGCCAGCGGGGTGGCCCCGAGGTCGCGCCAGGCTCCGAGCTCGGCCTTGCCGGCGCGGGGGACGACCGCGGCCAGCCGGACCTGCGCGCCCGGCGGCGTGGTGGTGAGCGTCACCGTCGCGGGCGCGGCCCAGGCCGCCAGCCGGTGGCCGTCGTCGTACAGGCGCAGGCGCTCGAGGGCCTCGTCGCGGTCGGAGTCGTGGCGTTCGCGCTCGGCGATCAGCGCGCGCTCGTACAGCGTGTCGGCCAGGAGCGTGCGGGCGCGCGCGGCGGTGTGGTCGACGGTGACCGCGGCCTCGAACGAGCGGCTGGCGGCGCGGTAGGTGGCCGCGACCTGATCGCCTTGGGCCATGACCTCGGTCCACAGCGTCTCGCCGCCGGCGCGGTCGCCGCCGTCGAAGGTCGCGAACGCGCGCACCCGCAGCACCTCGATCGCGGCGGCGCCGGTCCGGGCGGCGGACAGCTCGCCCTTGCCGGCGGTCACGTAGCTCGCGACCTTGCGGGCGCGGGCCCGATCGTCGACGGCCCGGTAGCCGAGGTAGCCGGCGATCGCGGCGGCGACGATCGCCGCGGCCAGGATCCGGACCCGCCAGCGCCGGCGGAGCTGCTCGCGCCGGGACGCGGTCAGAAACCCGCGCTGATCCGCGCTCAGCTCGGCGGTCGGCACCAGCTCGGCGTCGGCCAGGGCCCGCTCGCCCCACAGCAGCTCGCGGGTTCGGTCGAGCCGCAGCCACTCGCGGGTGGCGTCGGCGAGCCGCTCGAGCGCGAGCCGCTGATCGGCGCGCTCGTCGAGCCAGTCGCGCAACGTCCGCCATTCGGACAGCAGGGCCTCGTGGGCGACCTCGAACACCGCCTCGGGTTCGCCGGCCTGGGCCGCCACCAGCCGGCCCCGGACCAGCGCGGCGAGGGCGTCGCCGGCCCCGGGCTCGCCGTGGGTCAGCTCGGCCTCGGTCCGGCGGGCGCGGATGCCGGCGCCCGAGACCAGGCGCATGAGCACGGCCCGGGCTTGCAGTCGTTGGCCGGGCAAGAGCGCGGCGACCACGCCGTCGGCGTGCCGGGTCAGCGCGCCGCGGGTGCCGCCGACCCGCTCGACCACCGCACGGGTGATGGCATGGCGCTCGCGATCGTGGGCGTCCCACAGCTCGCCGAGCGTGAACTGCAGGAGCGGCAGCCCGCCCTCGGCGGCGGCGGCGTCGGCGGCCAGCTCGTCGACGAGCGCGGGCGGGTCGAACGCGACGCCGGTGGCCCGCGCTGGGCCGAGCACCGCCTCGCGCAGGGCGTCGATCGCCATCGGCCGCAGCAGGTACAGCCCGCGGGCGATCGCCGGGCCCAGCGCCGGCAGCCCCGACAGCCGGGTCAGGAAGTCGCAGCGCGCGGTGGTCAGCACCCGGATCCCCGGCACGCCCGCGCCCAGCTCGGCCAGGAGCTGGGCCGCGTCGGCGGCCTCGGCCGGCTCGGCCAGGGTCACCAGCTCCTCGAGCTGATCGACGAAGACGATCAGGCCGCGGCCGCGGCGCGCGACGACCACCTGGCGGACCAGTTGCGCGTGCGACCCCCACGGCGACCCCACGGCCGGCTCGCCCTGGTCCGGCGCCACGCCGCCGAGGACGACCGTCGAGTCGGGCGAGGTCGCTGTCGGCAGCGCGAGCGCGGCCACCAGCGCGGTCATCGGTCGCTGACCGGGCACCAGCCGGACCGCGGTCCAGGCCCGGCCGTCGCCGACGCCCTCGTCGAGCACGGTCGGCAGCACGCCGGCCCGGCACAGCGACGACTTGCCGACCCCGGAGTCGCCGGCGACCACGATCAGCGCCTCGTTCTTGACCCGCTCGACGACCGCGCGGATCTCGGTGGCCCGGCCGAAGAAGACACCGCGATGGTCGGCTTCGAACCGGTACAGGCCCCGATAGGGATTGCCGGTGGTGGTGCGGACCAGGTCGAGGGTGCGGACCGCCTCGAGCGCCAGCAGCAGGTCCTCGCCGGTGGCGTAGCGGCCGGCCGGGTCGCGCAGCAGGCAACGATCGATGACCGCGGCCAGGCGGGGCTCGACCCCGGGCACCTCGACGGCCAGCGGCGGAACGTCGGTCGACACCACCACCGCACCCAGCGCGCCGACGGCGACGCCGGCGTGCGGCGGCCGGCCCGCGCACAGCTCGTAGAGCACGACCCCGAGCGCGTAGACGTCGGAGGCGCGGGTCGCGGGCTCGCCCAGCCAGGTCTCGGGCGGCATGTAATACGGCGTGCCCATCACCACGCCGAAGCCGGTCAGCGCCCCGCGCGGCTCGTCGGCGGCCAGGGCGATGGCGTCGGCGATCGGGGGCGGCGTACCGACCGGCGCGGGCAAGGGCGTGGTGGCGGCGCCGCCGACCGCGAGGGGGTCGGCCCCGGGTGAGCCCATCGCCACCGTCACCGCGATGGCGGTCGGTGGTGGCGGCCCGGGGTCGCCGGTGGTCGCCGGCGCCGGCCGCTCGAGCAGCTTGGCCAGCCCGAAGTCGAGCAGCTTGACCTGGCCGTCGTCGGCGAGGATCGCGTTGGCCGGCTTGAGGTCGCGGTGGAGCACGCCGCGCCGGTGGGCGGCGGCCAGCCCGCGGGCCAGGCCCAGCCCGAGCTCCAGCACCCGCGCCGACGACAGCGGCCGCTCGAGCTGCGACAGCGGCGTGCCGTCGATCAGCTCCGACACGATGTAGGGCCGGTGGCCGAGCGCGCCGATCCGGTAGACGGTCACGACGTTGGGGTGCTGGAGCCGCGCAGCCGCCCGCGCCTCGAGGAGGAATCGCTCGTGGGCGCCGGGCGAGCGCTCGAGCTCCGCGCTGAGGAACTTCACCGCCACCCGGCGATCGAGCACGGTGTCGAGCGCGATCCAGACCTGGCCCATGCCGCCCTCGCCGAGGCGGCGGATCAGCCGGTACTCGGCGAACTGGGCCGGCGGGCTCCAGGCCGGCGCGATCGCGGGCTCGTCGACAGGTGGCATGCTGGGCGCGGTGCTCGATCCTGCGCTGTGTCCAAGCGCCGTGCCAAGCCACGCGGCGGTCGATCGCGCGGCCGACCACAGGGTTGGCCAGAACTCTGTGTTGTCGATCGATCGGGCCGGCCCTGAGAGTTTGTGAAACAAACTCGCTTCCGTACAGGCGACGTCGACGTTCCTCGTCGACGAGCCGATCGACAGAGCGTGTGAATCTGCAAAGATTCACACGCTCTGAGTGCCGGTCCGATCTCGATATTCAACCCCGGCCCGAGCTCCGCTCGGATCCTCGGAACCGGCACGCGAGGTGCATCCGCCGGGCGCGTGATGCCGTTCGCTCGATGTACGATGACGCCGTGGCCACCCACGGCGGGGCACGCGACAACATGACCACGGCCGCGATCGGCCGACCGACCGCCGTCGTGAGCGACGCCGGCCGGCTGTACCTGTTGGTCGTGGCCGGCGACGCGTCGTGGATGCAGCCGTTGCCGCGAGACGGCGGCATCGTCATCGGCCGGGTCCCGGGCTGCGAGGTCGTGCTCAACGACACCGCGGTGTCCCGCCAGCACGCGCGCATCGAGCTGGTCGAAGGTCGGGCCACGGTCATCGATCTCGGCAGCCAGAACGGCACCCTGGTCAACAACCAGCGCATCGAGCGCCGCGACCTGATCGGCGGCGACGTCCTGACCATCGGCACCGCGGTGCTGGTGTTCCACGGCCCGAGCGCGCCGGCTCGCAGCTTCACCCTCGCGACCTGGGACGAGCTGCGGACCCAGCTCGGGCGCGAGCTCGAGCGGGTCGTCCACTTCGGCCGCGAGCTGGCGGTGGTCCACGTCCGGACCGGCGAGGGCGATCGCCACGCCCTGGTCCGCGCGCTCGGCCGCCACCTGCGCACGCTCGACGTCGCCGCCTGGGATCACGATCATGAGCTGGCCCTGCTCCTGCCCGAGATCGACGCCGATGGGCTCGCCACCGCGCTCGACCTGCTGCACGCCGACGTGCCCTCGGCCCAGCTCGGCTACGCCACCGCCCCCCGCGACGCGTGCGACGTCGCCTCGCTGCTCGGTGGGGCCCGCGCCGCCGCCACCTCGGCGCCGCCGGGCACGAGGGCGGGAGCCGCCGGTGCGGTGCGCGCGCTCGCGCTCGGCGACCAGACCGTGATGATCGCCGATCCGGCGATGGCGCGCCTGTACGGCCTGGTCGAGCGGCTGGCCGCGGCCGAGCTGCCGGTGCTGATCGGCGGCGAGACCGGGACCGGCAAGGAGCTGGTCGCGCTGGCGCTGCACCACCTGTCGCCGCGGCGCGACAAGGCGCGGGTCACGCTCAACTGCGCGGCCCTGCCCGAGAGCCTGGTCGAGAGCGAGCTGTTCGGCCACGAGCGCGGCGCGTTCTCGGGCGCGACCTCGGCCAAGCCCGGTATCTTCGAGCTGGCGAAGGGCGGCACCGTCTTCCTCGACGAGATCGGCGAGCTTGCGCTGACCGTGCAGGCCAAGCTCCTGCGCGTGCTCGAGACCAAGCGGGTGGTGCGGCTCGGCGACGTCCGCGAGATCGCCGTCGACTTCCGGTTGATCTCCGCGACCAACCGCGATCTCAAGGACGAGTCGAAGCGCGGTCGCTTTCGCCAGGATCTCTACTTCCGGCTGTCGGGCGCGACGGTGTGGCTGCCGCCGCTGCGCGACCGCCTGCGCGAGATCCCGATCCTGGCCCGCCGCTTCCTCGACGAGGCCAGCGCGCGCGCCGGCCGTGCGCCGGTGCTGGTGGCGCCGGCGGTGATGCAGCGCCTCGCCGAGCACGCCTGGCCCGGCAACGTCCGCGAGCTCAAGCACCTGTGCGACTTCCTGGTCGCCACCGCCGGCGACGCCCGGCTCGAGGACTGGCACCTCGACGACGTCCTGGCCGCGCCTGCGACCAGCGCCGCCGACGACGACGCCCGCGCCGCGCGTGACGCCGGCCCCGGCTCGTCCCCGCCCGTCGCCACCCCGCCCGCGGACGCCCCGGCCGCCGAGCCCGGCCTGCCCCACTTCCGCCCGCTCGCCACCGAGATCGAGGAGCTCGAGCGCACGCGCATCGGCGAGGCCCTGCGCGCCCACGGCGGCAACCAGACCCGCGCCGCCCGCGCCATCGCCATGCCGCTGCGCACCTTCCTGTCCAAGCTCAAGCGTCACGGCCTCACCTGATCGGGCATGATCGGGCGATGGCCCTCCCCGCCGCGCGCGCGCTCGGCAAGCCGCGCTTCTATCACTCACTGTACTTCCGGGTGCTGGTCGCGATCGCGCTCGGCGTGATCCTCGGCATCGCGGCGCCCGACCTCGCGGTGACGCTGCGCCCGCTCGGCGAGGGCTTCATCAAGCTGGTCAAGATGACCATCGCCCCGCTGATCTTCTGCACGGTGGTGGTCGGCATCGCCGGGATGAAGAACCTCAAGGCGGTGGGCAAGGCCGGCGGCCTGGCGCTGCTGTACTTCGAGCTCGCGAGCACGGTCGCGCTGGCGATCGGCCTCATCGTCATCAACGTGGTGCGACCCGGGGTCGGCATGAACATCGACGCGTCGCGCCTCGATGCCAGCTCGATCGCCGAGTTCACCGATCCGCACAAGGCGAAG
>JAYVSF010000622.1:0-2003 GCA_043775605.1 Myxococcales bacterium | reverse complement strand
GCCTCATCGACGAGGTCGCGACCCCGGAGCGGATCGGGACCCTGGTCTCGCTCGAGCTGGGCGGGCTATCGCCGGTGGCGTCGGCGCCGAGCGAGCAGGACGACCGCTGGGTCCGGCCCGCGATCGCGGTCATCTACGCCGACGGCGACATCGTCGACGGCGCGTCACGCGCGCTGCCGCTGGTCGGCCGCAAGCTGGCCGGCGCGCAGTCGCTGACCGGCGCGATCGCCGCCGCGCGCAGCGACCCCGCGATCGGCGCGATCGTGCTCCGCATCGACTCGCCCGGCGGCAGCGCGCTGGCGTCGGAGGTCATCGCTCGCGAGGTGTTCGCGCTGCGCGGGGTCAAGCCGATCCTGTGCTCGATGGGCGACGTCGCCGCGTCGGGCGGTTACTTCATCGCCGCCGGCTGCGACGTCATCTTCGCCGACCCGATGACCATCACCGGCTCGATCGGCATCTTCACCGGCAAGGTCGATCTGTCGGGCCTGCTGGCCAAGGTCGGCGTCACCACCGCCACCACCAAGCGCGGCGCCCGCGCCGACATGGACTCGATGTACCGGCCGTGGACCGACGAGGAGCGCGCGGTCGTCCACGATCGCCTGACCTACTTCTACCAGCGCTTCGTCGACACCGTGGCCCAGGGCCGCAAGCTGCCGGCGACCCGGGTCGACGAGGTCGGCGGCGGCCACGTCTGGACCGGCAGCCAGGCGGTGCCGCTCGGCCTGGTCGATCGGCTCGGCGGGATCGGCGACGCGCTCGACCTCGCGCGTGAACGCATGGGCCTGGCCGCCGGCGCGCGCGTGCGCATCGTCGAGTTACCGCGGGTTCGCCCGGGCCTGCTCGGACTGCTGGGATCACTCACCGGCATCAGCGCCGCGGCCGGCCCGACGCTCGCCGACCTGCCCGCGGTCCACGCGCTCTTGTCGTCGCTGCCGGCGTCGCTGCTCGCCGAGCCCGACGCGGTCCAGGCCCGCCTGCCGTTCGACCTCGTCTGGGAATGATCAGCGCGCGGGTGCGGGCGCCGGCGCCATCGCGTCGCCCGGCGGCGCGTCGACCCCGGCGTCGACGATGCTGGGCGGCTGCTCGACGTGCGGCAGCGGGCGCGGGCTGGTATCGTACATCCACAGCCCGAGCCCGACGTTGACCGCCATGATGAAGATCATGCCGCCGGTGATCGTCAGCCAGTAGCGGCGGTGCTTGCGCGAGAACGGTCCGGCGCGGTCCTTGGCCATGGCGTCAGTTCAGGTTGGCGTCGGCCGCGGCGCGCCCGCTCAGCTTGCGCCACAGCCAGAGCGGCCCGATCGCGAGGAACGTCGGGTCGCGGAAGAAGCTGGGCGCCTTGCCCTCGAACGCGTGGCCGACGAACTGGAGGATCCAGCCGGCGACGAACAGGAACGTGGCCAGCAACGGGTTGAACGGCAGCACCACCACCGCCGCGAGGATCGCGGGGATCCCGACGACGTGCAGCGACCGGTTGACCGGGTGCTGGTGGTCCTCGTCGTACTGATCGAGGTACGCGCGCAGGTCGAACGCCATGCTCGCTGGTAGCACGTCCTCGCGCGGCCGGATCGCGCCCCGCGCGTGACGACCCGCCGTGGACGAATCGTTTGCGTGTGCCCGCACCGTTGGCTCTTGACGCCAGCAATCGACCATGTTCAGATTTGCTTAAGGGATTTGTGCAGCGAAGAGGACTCGCTGCGCCCCCCGGCAATCCAGTCTGATTCCGGCCGTGTGGGAACAGCCGGCACCGGCTGACCTGCGTGCGCTACCAACCTTTCGGAGGATCCTACATGACTCGTCTCGCTGCCCTGATGACGCTCTCTCTCGTGACTCTGGCTGGCGCCTGCAAGGGCGCCGACGGCGTCGATGGCACAACCGGTCCCGCCGGTGCCGTGGGTCCGGCGGGACCGACGGGTCCGGCCGGCGCGCAGGGTCCCGCGGGTGCGGTCGGCCGGGCCGGCAGCGCCCGCGGGCCCCGCCGGACCCACCGCACCGGCGGCGCC
>JAYVSF010000621.1:0-2975 GCA_043775605.1 Myxococcales bacterium | reverse complement strand
GCTGCCCGCGGCAGCCCGTCGCAGCAGCCCGGCGACGTGGACGGTGGGCGCCGCCGGGCGAGGCCGCACCGGCCGGGGCGCCGCGTGGGCGACCGCGGCCGCCGCGTCGACGCGCGCGCCCAGGATCGCCGGCTCACCTTGGGTCATCTCAGCCTTATAGACAGCCCAGCCGGCCGGGGCAAATCCTGATCGCTTCGGGTCGCGCGGTCGGCCGCACCGAGTCGGTCAGGGGTCGTCGCGACCGAACTGCGCGATCACCCCGGTCTCGACCCGGCCGTCGTCGGCGGTGACCACCCGCTCGAGCAGCATGGTGTCGGCCCAGCCGTACAGCCCGTCCTCGGACTCGAGCACCCCGTACAGCTTGCCCAGGGCCGCGCTGTCGGCGGCGGCGATCGACATCCGGCACAGCGAGCGCCGGCACTCGGGCGGGCCGAGCTGGACCGCGACCCCGCGCGCCCGCAGCCCCTGCTCGACCGCGCGCGACCGCAGCGCCAGCTCGCGCTCGTGGTCGTCGGCCCAGGCCAGATCGCGCGGCTCGTCGTCGAAGCCGAGGCCCGACCCGGGCGCGACCGGCGGCTCGGGCGCCTCGGGCGGGATGATCCGCACCGGCGGGCTCGGCGCGACCGGCCCCACCGGCGGGCTCGGCGCGACCGGCAGCCGCGCGGCCGGCGCGACCGTCGTCCCGATCGCTGGCGCCGACGGCACCGGCCCTGCCCCGCTCGCTCGCCCGACCCGATCGTGCCGCCACCAGGCGACCGCGGCCACGCCGGCAGCCGCGGCGAGCACCAGGCCGAGCAGCGCGGTCCGCTTCACCCCCCCAATCTACCTCCCCGCGTGACCCCGAACGGGAGTCATTGCAGATCGCTCACCAGGGCTCGCTACCAGCCTCGGGTCGCTGGATCCCGGGCCCGACCGTCGGCATGCTGTGCCCATGGCGATGACCACCACCCCCAGCGGGCTGCAATACGAGGACACCACGGTCGGCACCGGCGCCCAGCCGAAGAAGGGCGAGTACTGCGAGATGCACTACACCGGCTGGCTCTGGGTCGACGGCGCCAAGGGCAAGAAGTTCGACAGCTCGGTCGAGCGCGGCCCGTTCGCGTTCCCGCTCGGCCAGGGCCGGGTCATCAAGGGCTGGGACGAGGGCGTGGCGTCGATGAACATCGGCGGCTCGCGCACCCTGCTCATCCCGCCCGACCTCGGCTACGGCGCGCGCGGCGCCGGCGGCATGATCCCGCCCAACGCCACGCTGATCTTCGAGGTCCAGCTCCTCCGCGTCGTCTGAACCAGAGCGCTACTCGGTCGCGCCGTCGGCGATCCAGGTGCGCACGGTCTCGAGCTCGGCGTCGGTCAAGGGCAGGCTCAGCGCCGGCATCCGCGCGCCGTCGCGCTCGACACACTCGCCGATCAGCTTGCACCACAGGTAGCTGGTGCCGGGATCGCCGGGCACCACCAGCTCGAGGCCGCTGCGGCCGCGCGCCCCGACCCCGACCAGCGAGGCCCGGACCTTGCCGGGCGACAGATCGAGCCCGGACGCCGGCGCGTCCTCACCGACGTGACAGGCCGAGCCACCGCACGAGCGGCCGAAGATGCCCTCGACCGCGGCCAGGCCGACGCCGCCGGCCGGCGCACACCGGCCCTTGCCGTGGACGTCGACCGCGCAGTGGTCGTAGTCGATGGCATCGAACGCGTTGGTGACCGTGCCGGCGGCGTCGGTCTTGAGCCCGGCGATCCAGCACCCCAGGGCCAGGTTGGCGCGATCGTCCCAGGTCCGGCACTGGCGCGGCATGCGCTCGCCGTAGCTCTCGTCGATCATCCGCTTCATCAGGTAGCTGGCCGCCGGATCGCCGGGGACCATCAGCTTCATCGAGCCGGCGCGCGCGCCCTCGACGCCGTTGTGGTTCTCGTCGCCGACCCACATCCGGTTGGGCCCGGGCGGGAACACCCGGGCGTCGAAGAACTTGCGGTCCTCGCCGGTCATCCGGCTGAGGTTGAGGTCGACCCGGGCGCCGTCGCTGACCTGGACGAACCCGCCGCGGCCGCTGATCGAGAACACCTCGCCGGTGCTGCGGTGGAGCTCCATGTCCATCGCGCCCGCGTACGGGAACGGCGGCGCCGGATCGATGGTCAGCTTCACCACCGTGATCGCGTAGTACGGCAGGCCCTGCTGGTCGGCCGGGACCTCGGCCCACACCACCCGCGAGTCGACCGAGAACGACGGGATCACCAGGTGATCGGCGGCCGGCTCGCAGGCGTCGTTGACGTCGTCGCGATCGATCGAGCCCTGGTTGCAGCCCCGGCCCGCGGTCGCGATCAGCGCGTGGACCGAGTGGAGGTCGGGGTAGCTGTTGGAGTTGTGGCAGACCCCGCCGTTGAGCGAGCAGGTTCGGGCGATGCCCTGATCGAACAGCTCGACGACGTCCTTGTAGCGGACCGGCTGATCGAACGACTCGATCGTGGGATCGGTCCCACACCCGCCCAGCGCGCCCATCCCGATCGCCCCGACCAGCGCGACGCAGCGTGCGCGCGTCTTCGTGGTCGGCAGGTTCACGTCCACAGCTCCCACATCGGGCCGGCCTCCGGGAACAGCGCCGTGCCCGACGGCCACAGCCGATCGACCTCGCCCTGATCGATGCCGGTCGCGGCCGCGACGGTCGCCAGCAGGCGCTGGGTCGACGCCGGGCGGTCGAGCGGGCGGTTGTGATCGTCGGTGTCGTGCAGGCGCTTGGGCACCACGCCGGCGCCGAACACGACGTGGGCCTGGTAGCGCCAGCCGGGATCGCCGCCGTGATCGGAGCCGAGGCCGGCGTTGAAACCGTCGGGCTCGACGCCGTTGCGGCCGAACTCGCTCGAGGTCATCACCAGCGTGTGGTCGATCATCATGCCGCCCATCGGATCGGGGATCCGGCTGAGCGCGAAGTGGATGCCGGCGAGGAAGCGGGCCAGTCGGCTGAACAGCTTGGGCGCGCGCTCGT
>JAYVSF010000620.1:0-3091 GCA_043775605.1 Myxococcales bacterium | reverse complement strand
GATCGGGCCGGCACGCTGGTGCCGGGCCGATCGATCGACAACACAGGGTTGGTTTTGGCCAACCCTGTGAGATCTTCGCCGCGCCTGCGCCGAGACGCCCGCTGCCCGGCGCGGTTCGGCCAGTCGCTGCGCACCCAGAACTACCCCACGGCGACCTCATCGCCCACCGGCGCGGAATGGTACCTTTCGCCCTGCGATGCACCAGCTAGACGGTCGCGGCCCTTCTGATCCCACCGCCGGTCCCGCGTCAGCCGATCCGCTTGTCGGCACCCTGCTCGGCAAGGATTACCTGGTGATCGAGCGGATCGGCGTCGGCGGCATGGGGGTGGTCTACCTGGTGGAACACGCCGCGCTGCGCAAGCGGTTCGCGGCCAAGGTCCTGTCGAAGGAGCTGGCCGCCGACGCCGAGGCCCGTGCCCGGTTCCAGACCGAGGCCCACGCCGCCTCGCAGCTCGACCACGAGAACATCATCAGCCTGACCGACTACGGGCTCACCGCCGACGGCCGCCCGTACCTCGTGATGGAGCTCCTCCGGGGCCGCACCCTCGACCAGCGCCTGGCCGAGGGCCCGCTCAGCCTCGAGGAGATCGTGGCCGTGGTGATCCCGGTGGCGCGGGCGCTGGCCGAGGCCCACGCCGAGGGCATCGTCCATCGCGACGTCAAGCCCGAGAACGTGTTCCTGACGGCGCGCAGCAACGGCCGCTGGGGCATCAAGGTGCTCGACTTCGGCATCGCCAAGACCGCGATCGGCGGCAACCGGCTGACCAAGACCGGCCAGGCCCTGGGCAGCCCGTTGTACATGGCCCCCGAGGCCTGCCGCGGCGACGAGATCGACCACCGCGCCGACATCTACTCGCTCGGCGTGCTCATGTACCAGCTGTGGTGCGGGCGGGTCCCGTTCGACGACGACAACCTGCTCAAGGTCCTGCAGATGCAGGTCAGCGATCCCGTGCCACCGCCGCAGGCGGCACGACCCGGTCTGCCGCAGGAGATCGAGGCTGTCATCCTGCGAGCGCTGGAGAAGGATCCCGATCGCCGGTTCCTGTCGATCGCGAGGTTGCTGATCGACCTCGAGGCCGCGCTCCCGCCTGACGCCGATCGCCTGCTGATCGAGGCGGCCCGCGGCACCACGTCGATGCGGGCGATGTCCGAGCGCGGCGCGGCGACCCCGTTCCCGGCACCAACCACGGTGGGCGCGATCGCGCTGGTCAACGAGTCACCGCCGGTCGCGCAGGCCGTCCGGCCGCTGCCGACGCCGTCGACCGCGCCGGTCGCCCGGTCGGCGCCGACGCCGCGCCGCCGGCCCGCGCTGTGGCTGGCCGGAGGAGCCGTGCTCGCCGCGGTCGCCGTCGCAGGCTGGCTCGCAACCCGGCCCCGCCCGGCTGCCTCGACGGTCGCACCGGCACCGGCGCCCGCGCTCACCCTCGGGCCCGACCCTGCGGCCACCGGCGGGTCCGGCGCTCCTTCGGTGCCGGCCGCGCCCGCACCGGCGACGACGGTCGAGCCCGCCGCGGCGGCCGCCAAGGCTGCGACGATCGGCGCGGGTGCCACCGGCCCTGGTCCATCGGCGGCCGCGGCCCCGACGGTCGGGAGCGCGGGTCCTGCGCCGGCCGTGACCGACCCACACCCGGCGCGTCCGCCCAGGTCGCCGCGCGCGCCCAAGCCGCCGCCCAGGTCCGCCGGCGGGCCAGGCAGCGGCGCCGGGTCCGCGGCCGGCAGCGGTTCCGGCAACGCCGGCCCCGACCTCGGCATCCGTACCAACCGCTGATCACGGTGCGGTCGCCGCGATCGCGCTCGTCCCGATGTCGCCCAGGAGGGTGCATGCCCGCTCGTCGTCTCGCCTCGCTCGTGCCGCTGCTCGTGCTCGCGCTGACCCCGGTCCTTGCCCCGCGGACGGTCGCGGCCGACGGCGTGGCCGACGAGGCCGACCTGCAGTTCCAGCTCGGGGCCGACGCCTACGGCAAGGCCGACTTCAAGGGCGCGCTCGAGCACTTCCTGGCCTCCAACCGGCTGGTCGCCAACCGCAACGTGATGTTCAACATCGCGCGGGCCTTCGAGCAGCTCGGCCGGTTCCCCGACGCCTATCGCTACTACGTCGACGCGCTGCGCGGCGAGGCCGATCCCGCCGTCCGACGTGAGGTCGAGGCCGCGATCACCCGGGTCGCGCCTCGGGTCGCCGTCGTGGAGATCACCACCTCGCCGCCCGGCGCGGCGGTGTTCCTCGGCCGCACCGACCTCGGTTCGATCGGCTCCACGCCGGCCCGGCTCGGCCTGCCCGCCGGCTCGTACACCTTCGTGCTCCAGCAGGACGGCTACCAGCCCCGGACGGTCGGCCCGTTCGATCTCAAGGTCGGCACCCGGACGCCGGTCGACGCCGCGCTCACGCTCATCGTCGGCGGGGTCACCATCACCGGCGAGCCAGGGACCGAGGTCCGCCTCGACGATGACCGCGGGCTGGCGGCCTGCGTCACGCCGTGCAAGCTCGACGTCCGGCCCGGCCCCCACCAGCTGTACTTCAGCCGCGCCGGGTTCCGGGGTAGCCCGCGGTCGATCAACGTGGTCGCCGGTCACGACACCGTGGTGCCGGCCGAGCTCACCGCGGAGACCGGGTCGATCCTGGTGTCGACCGACGAGCCCGGCGCGCTGGTCGAGGTCGATGGCCACCGGGTCGCGTTCACGCCGGCGGTGGTGTCCTCGATCGCCGTCGGTCACCGCGCCGTGCGGGTCACGCTGCGCGGCTACCAGCCGATCGAGCGCGAGGTCGAGGTCACCGCCGATCGCCAGGTCGACCTCAACGACCTGTCGCTCGAGCCGCTGCGCGAGGTGTCGGCGGCCTCCCGCGAGAACCAGCGGATCGAGGACGCGCCCGCCTCGGTCACCGTGATCGATCCGCACGAGCTGGCGGCGTTCGCCTACCCGACCATCCTGGAGGCCCTGCGCGGGGTCCGCGGCTTCGCGATCAACTACGACAGCATCTACGGCAATGCCTCGGTCCGCGGCCTGGGCCAGGCCAACGACTACAACAACCGCCTGCTGGTCCTGTCCGACGGCGCGGTGCTCAACGAGAACGTGCTGTACCAGCCGTTCATCC
>JAYVSF010000619.1:0-8598 GCA_043775605.1 Myxococcales bacterium | reverse complement strand
GATCGGGCCGGCCCTCGACGATGGTCAGGACCTCCTGCATCGCGACGTCGAAGAGCTGGATGATCGACGCCAGGTCGTGGAGCAAGGCCCCGGTCATCGCGCCGATCGTCGCCTGCCGCATCAGCTCCGCGACCCGCGACCGGCCGGCGCCGCTGGCGGTCAGCGGGCGGACCTCGGCGACCATGACGCCCGAGCGGCGGCCGCCGAGGTGCAACAGGTGCTCGAGCAGGGCCCGGGCCTCGTCGCCATCGCCGGCGGCCCGCAGCCGGAGCCGGCCGTCGCGATCGATCACGCTCTCCAGCCGCCAGCCGCTGACCTCGGGCAGCTCGGGCGCGCCGGCCAGCCGCTGGCCATCGAGGATCGCGGTGACCGCGGCCACGCCGTCGATCGTCGCGCCGTGCAGCACCAGCAGCTCGCCGAGCTCGATCAGGCTCGCGGCCGACACCAGGCTGGCCTCGAGGTGGGACAGGTTCATCGCCACCGCCAGCGACGCCGACAGCTGGCTGGTGCGCCGGCGCTGCTCGAGCGCGCGGCGGAGCACGACGTCGATCTCGTCGTACCAGGGCTTGCCGACCTTGTAGGGCGCGTCGGGCTTGACCAGCGCCAGGTGGGCGCGGTCGTCGACGTAGCCGGTCAGCAGGATGCGGATGATCCCTTGCTGCTGGGCCTGGGCGAACTCGAGGACTTCGATGCCGTCGTGGTCCGGCATCTTGAGATCCGAGATGATGACGTCGTAGCGGCGGGCGGCCAGCGCGGCGAAGGCCTCCTCGCCGCAGGCCGCGGACTCGACCTGATAATCGCGGGACAGCTCATCGACCAGCGAGGCCCGCACCTCGTCATCGTCGTCGACCACCAGGATGGAGACATCACTCATCGCAGCTCCTTGGCCGGAATCGAGATCGCAAAGCAGGCGCCGGCACCGGCGCGGACGTGGACCAGATCGCCGCCCCAGGACCGGGCCAGGCGCTGGGCGGTGGCGAGGCCGAGGCCGGCGCCGGTCGGCCGCGCGGTGACGATCGGCTCGAACAGTCGGGCGACCACGTGCGCGGGCAGGCCGCCGCCGGTGTCGGACACCTCGATCGTCCACCGCTCCGGCTGGCGGCGGACCGCGACCCCGAGCTCGCCGCCTGTCGGCATCGCCTTGATCGCGTTGTCGAGGACGTTGGCGAGGACGTGGTGCAAGGGATCCTGGGGCACGTGGGCCGGCATCGGGCCGTGGTAGTCGCGGCGCAGCTCGATCGGACCGAGCCGGCCGGAGAACAGGTTCAGCGCGGTGTCGAGCTCGTGGGCGAGGTCGAGGTCGCGGGGGGCGACGTCGAGGCTGCCGGTGCGGTTGACGCTGACCACCGCGCCGACGTGCTCCTCGATCCGGGTGGCGGCGGTCCGGGCCCGGGTCAGCAGCGCCTCGAGCTCGGCGCGATCGGCGCGGTCAGGGCTGGCGGCCAGCTTGATGCTGAGCGTGCGCAGCGTGCTCAGCAGCGCGGCGACCGGGTTGTTGAGGTTGTGGGCGATGCCGGCGCACAGCTCGCCGACCGCGGCCCGCCAGCCGAACCGCGACACCTGCCCGGCCATCACCGAGACCTCGTGGTTGCGATCCTCGAGCTGGCGCTGGGTCGCGCGCAGCTCGCTGACGGTGCGCTCGAGCTCGCCGTGGGCGGCGTACAACGCGCTGTGCTTGGCCAGCAGCTCGCGCTCGAGCTCGCGGCGCTCGGTGGTGTCGCGGGCCAGGCACGCGGCCAGCGCGCCGAGCTCGGGGTGGTCGATGTGGGCGACGGTGAGCGTGACGTACAGTGGATAGCCGTCGTCCTGGGTCAGGGCGACGTCCTCGTAGTGGCCGGGGTAGTCGAGGATCGAGACGTCGCGGCCGTCGAGCTCGACCATCGACAGCACCGAGGTCGCGGGTTGTCCCACCACGTCGGCGGTGGTCCGACCGAGCAGCTCCTCGAAGCGCTGGTTAGCCGCGACGATCCGCCGTTCATCGCGGGTGACGACGAACGCGGCCTCGAACCCGCAATCGAAGAGCAGGCCGAAGACGGTCATGGCGACTGGTCGAGACGCACCCATCGCTGCCTGGATCGGCCAGGAACGGCCGGGGTGGAGTGGCCGTGCGTCAACCCTGCCGACGCGGCGATCCCCAGGGTGCGCGGAACCCTCGTCGTCGCGCCGACTTCGGCGCGCTGCGGGCTGGGCGCGCGGCTTGCAATCGTCCGCGACGTGGCCAGCATGTTCGGCTCGATCGACTCGCTCGCGGGCGCGATGACCTACCACCGCGCGCGCCAGAGCGTCCTGGCCGGCAACATCAGCAACCTCGAGACCCCGGGCTATCGGCCCGCGGATCTCCAGCGGGTCGTGAGCCCGGCCGCCAGCCTGATCCGCACCGACCCCGCCCACTTCGACGTCAACGGCGGCACCGGCGCCGGCGAGTTCCAGCTGGTCTTCGACGACGGCGGCAAGCTCAGCGGCCCCGACGGCAACGCGGTCACGCTCGATCGCGAGATGGCCAAGATGAGCGCCAACGGCGTCCGTTACAACACATCGACCGAGCTGGTCAACCGCCGGCTGGCGCTCCTGCGCTACGCCGCCGGCGACGGCGTCGGCTGATCCGGCCCCCAACCCCGAGGAGCGCCCCGATGGACTTCTTCACCGCCATGGATGTGTCCGCGCAAGGGTTGTCGACCCAGCGGGTCCGCATGAACGTCGCGGCGTCGAACCTCGCCAACGTCGACTCGGTCGGCTACCAGCGCAAGACCGTGATGGTGCAGTCGGTGCCGTTCGGCGATCAGGCGCGCGGGGTCAGCGGCGTGATGGTCAAGCAGATCGTCTCGGCCCCCCTCGGTCGCCCGGAGTACGAGCCCGACAACCCCAACGCCGACGCCGACGGCAACGTCACCTACCCCGACATCAGCCCGGTCACAGAGATGGTCGACATGATCACCGCGTCGCGGGCCTACGAGGCCGGCGTGACCGCGATGTCGACGTCGGTGTCGATGGCCGAGCGGGCCCTCGGGATCGGGCGCTGATCATGACCACGATCGCGCCCATCGCCCCGTCGGCGCTGATCGGCAGCGAGCGGACCCCGGCGGTCGCGCGCCCGGCCGCCGGCAGCGGGTTCTCCGACCTGCTGAGCGGGGCGATCACCGAGGCCCGCGCGCGTGAGCAGGTCGCGGCCGACGCCGCGGTCGGCTTCGCCAACGGCGATCCCGCGGTCGGCATCCACGAGGTGATGATCGCGAGCGAGAAGGCCAACGTCTCGCTGCGCTACGCCGCGACCCTCAAGAACAAGCTGCTCGAGGCGTACCGCGAGCTGATGAACACCGCGGTGTAGAGCGACCATGAGCGACACTCCGCCCGCCACCTCTCCAGCCAGCTCGCTGGCCGCGCTCTCGACCCAGGGCCGCGCCCTGTGGGCCAAGCTGCCGGCCCGGGCCCGGACCGCGGCGATCGGCTCGACGGTCGCGATCGTCGCCCTGGTCGGCTACCTGATGCTGAGCGGCGGCGGCGGCGGTTCGTGGCACAGCGTCACCGATGGGCTGACCCCGTTGGACGCCAAGGAGCTGATCGGCGCCCTCAACGCGAGCGCCATCCCCAGCCGCCTCAAGGGCACGTCGGTGGTCGAGGTCCCGAGCGCGCGGCTGGCCGAAGCCCGGGCGGCCGCCGTGGTGGCCCGGGTCCCGCGCTCGCAGGAGGGCCTCGAGATGCTCAAGCGGTCGGCGCTGGGCACGTCGAGCGAGCGCGAGAAGCAGCAGTACGTCGCGGCGCTCCAGGGCGAGCTCGGCCACGCGATCTCGACGCTCGGCCCGATCGACGGCGCCCGGGTCAACCTCCAGTTCGGCAAGCAGTCGGTCATCGCTGGCAACGCGATCGCGGCGTCCGCCTCGGTCCAGCTCCGGGTCCGGACCCAGTCGACGCTCAAGCCTGATCAGGTCCGCGGCATCAAGCTGGTGGTCGTGGGCGCGGTCACCGGCCTCGACCTCGCCCACGTCTTCGTCGTCGACCAGGACGCCAACCCGCTGTCCGACGAGGGCAACGACTCGGCCAACCAGCAGTCGACCGAGGAGTCGCGCCTCGCCGACAGCGTGCGGACGCTGCTCGAGACCCTGACCGGGGTCGGCAAGGTCAAGGTGATGGCCCACATCGAGTTCGATCGGCGGACCGTCAACACGATCGAGGACAAGTTCACCGACCCCAAGATCCTCAGCCAGATCCTCGCCACCGCGCCGGGCGCAGGGGCGACCACCGCCACGACCGCCGCCAGCGGGATCACCGGCACCACCGGCAACCTCCCCGGCGCGCCGGCGGCGACCACCGGCAGCGTGGCCACTGCCGGGCCGGTGGTGTCGTCGACCACCAACAACCAGTTCGATCACCTCGTGACCCAGACCGCCGAGCCGACCACCCGGGTCGCGCGGGTCAGCGTCGTGGTCCTGCTCGCCGACGGCGTCGACGAGGACGGCGAGCCGGTGGCGCGCACGCCCGAGGAGCTCGCCAAGGTCACTGCGATCGCGCACACCGCGGCCGGGCTCGACGACGCCCGCGGCGACAAGCTCACGGTCGAGGCGATGACGTTCGTCGAGCCCGAGGTCGCGGTGATCGTACCGGTGCCGGCTCACAAGCTGCCGGTGCCGCTGCCGCTCGCGCTCGGCGGCGGCGCCGTGGTCCTGATCGCGGCGGTGTTCGTGCTCGGCCGGCGCCGGCGCAAGGCCGCCAACGAGACGACCGTCCGCATCGCCCTACCGGCGCCGGTGGCGGAGCTCGAGCGCGCGCTGGCCGCGCCGATGCTGGGCGATGCCGCGGGCCCGCCTGCGCTGCCGCCGGGTCGCTCGCTCGAGGAGCGGGTGGTCGGCGCGGTCAAGGGTGATGTCCAGCGGGCCTCGCGGGTGCTCGCGAGCTGGCTGGCCGAGCCCGATCCCATCCCCGTCACTCCCCACGGCAAGAGCGCACGCGCATGACCATCACCACTCGCCTCGGCACGCCCATCGGTCCCCGCCACAAGGCCGCGATCGCCGTGCTCGCGCTCGATGAAGCGGTCGCCGGCCAGATCCTGGCCCAGCTCGACGATCGCGAGCTCAAGGCGCTGTCGACCGCGGTCGACGAGCTCGACGTGGTCCCTGGCGAGACCCTGATCACCGTCCTCGAGGAGCTCGAGCGGGCGCTGGCCGGGCCGGTGTCCGTGTCGCGCACCGGCGGTGCCGCCTACGTGCGCCGGCTGGCGGTCAGCTCGCTCGGCGAGGACCGGGCCCGCAAGCTGTTCGCGCCGCCGATCGAGCTGCCGCTCGAGCCGATCCAGCAGCTGCGCTCGGCGCGGACCCAGGCGCTCGCCGACCTGCTCGCCGACGAGCACCCGCAGATCGCCGCGGTCGTGCTGACCCAGCTGCCGGCCCGGACCGCGGCCAAGATCCTGCAGTCGCTTTCACCCGAGCTGGCGGCCGACCTGACCGGCCGGCTGGCCGAGCTCGAGGAGATCCCCGATCGCGCGGTGCTCGAGGCCTCGGACTCGCTGGTCCGGGCCCTGGCCGCGACCGGCGGCCTGTCATCCTCGGACCGCCGCTCGGAGTTCGACGGCCTGGCCTTCGCGGCCTCGCTGATCAACGAGCTGACCACCGACGACGGCGACGCGCTCCTGGCCCGGGTCGGCGAGCGCGACGCCGAGGTCGCGGCCCGGGTCCGCGAGGCGATGTTCACCTTCGACGACCTGCTGCGGATCGAGCAGCGGGCGCTCGGGCCGCTGTTGCGGGCGGTCCAGGGCGAGAGCATGGTCACGGCGCTGCAGACCGCGTCCGAGGAGCTGCGGGCCCACTTCTTCGGGGCGCTGTCGCAGCGCGCGGCCCAGACCCTGCGCGAGGATCTGTCGGCGATGGCGCCGCGCCGGGTCGCCGAGGTCGAGGCGGCGCAGCGCGAGATCGTCGAGGCCGCGATGCGGCTGGCGTCCGAGGGCACGTTGCAGCTGCCGCCGCGCGGAGGCGAGAGCTGATGGCCGACGAGGCGCGACCCCGGGCCTGGCTGGCGGCGTCGCTTGGCGGCGGTCGTCGGCCGCTGGCGGCGAGCCTGCCGGTGACCGGCGGCCCGCCGGCGACGACCTGGCTGCCGGTGGCGGTGGTGGCGTCCGTGGCCGACGCCGCGGCGCCGCCCTGTCCGCGCTGCGGCGACCTCGAGCGGTTGCAGGCCGAGCTGGTCGGTGAGCAGGCCGCGGCCGCCGCCCGCGGACGCGACGAGGGCCTGCACGAGACCGCGGCGCTGCGCGGTCGCCTGGCCGCGGTGGTGACCGCGCTGTCCGAGGTCCGGACCGAGCGCGAGGCCGCGCTGACCGAGACCATCGTCGACGTCGCCCTCGGCCTGTGCGAGTGGCTGGCCCCGGCGGCGGCGGCGATCGATCGCCGCGGGCTGTCGCAGCTGGTCAACCAGGCCCTGGCCGCCGGCGGCAACCGCGAGCTGGTGCTGCGGCTCAACGGCGACGACGCCGCCGAGCTCGGCACCCAGGTGCCGGCCGGCGTGGCCTGCGAGGTGGTCGCCGATCTGGCGCCCGGCGAGGTCTGGGTCGAGGCGCCCCGGCTGGTGGTCGACGCGCGCTGGCCGACCCGGCTGGCGGCGCTGCGCGAGCCGCTGCTCGCGCTCTTGCGGGCGGCGGCGCCGACCACTGTGTTGAACACCGCCGACGAGCGCTACGAGCGATCGCCGTCGATGTCGCAGGCGATCCCACGGAGCAGCCTGTGAGCGCCGAGCTGGCGCTGCGGCTGGGCGCGCTGGTCCGGGCCCACGGCGGCCCGGTGGTCGGCGGCCGGGTGCTCGAGGTCAGCGGCCTGATCGTCCACATCACCGGCTTCGCGGTCCGCATCGGCGACGTCGTCGAGGTCGAGTGCGACGGGCCGTCGTTGCCGTGCGAGGTCATCGGCTTCCGCGGCGACGACCTGCTGGCGGTGCCGCTGGGCCCGCCGCGCGCGCTCCGGCCCGGGGCGGCCGCCTGGCGCAGCGGCGCCCGCTCGCAGGTCGCGGTCGGCGAGGGCCTGCTCGGCCGGTTCGTCGATCCGTTCGGCGTGCCGATCGACGGCGGGCCGCGGCCGGTCGCGATCGATCGGGTGCCGGTCGAGGGCCTGCCGCTGGCGATCGCCGATCGGGCCCAGGTCGACGAGCGGTTCGCGACCGGGGTCCGGGTGATCGACGGCATGCTGCCGTGCGGTCGCGGCCAGCGGGTCGGCATCTTCGCCGGCGCCGGCTGCGGCAAGAGCGTGCTGGTCGAGCAGATCGCGACCCACTCCGACGCCGACGTCGTCGTGGTCGGGCTGATCGGCGAGCGCGGCCGCGAGGTCCGCGAGCTGATGGCGTCGCCGCGCCGCGACCGGATGGTGGCGGTGGTCGCGACCGCCGATCGCTCGCCGCTCGAGCGCGTCCGCGGCGCCTCGGTGGCGTCGGCGGTGGCCGAGTACTTCCGCAGCCAGGGCAAGGACGTCCTGCTGGTGATCGACTCGTTGACCCGCTACGCGATGGCGCTGCGCGAGATCGGGCTGTCGCTCGGTGAGCCGCCGGCGACCAAGGGCTATCCGCCCAGCGTGTTCGCCGCGCTGCCGCGCCTGCTCGAGCGGGTCGCGCCGTCGGCCAGCGGCGGCACCATCACCGCGTTCTACACCGTCCTCGTCGAGGGCGACGACCTGTCCGACCCGGTCGCCGACTCGGCGCGCTCGCTGCTCGACGCCCACGTCGTGCTGTCGCGCGACCTCGCCGACCGCGGCCAGTTCCCGGCGGTCGACGTCCTGGCCAGCGCGTCGCGCGTGGCCCGGCGGGTCGCCGGTGCCGAGGCCTGCGCGGTCGCCGATCGAGCCCGCGCCGCGCTGTCGCTGCGTCGGCAAGCGGTCGAGCTCCAGGCCCTGGGCGCCTACGTGCCGGGGTCGAACCCGGAGCTCGATCGCGCGCTGGCGACCGGCCAGCGCCTGGATGCGTGGACCCGGCAACGGCCCGACGAGTCGACGCCGTGGACCGATAGCCTGCGCCGCCTGTCGGCGGCCGTCGATGAGGAGCGACCGTCATGACCGTTCGACCTCGCCAGCTGCGCGCCGTGATCGCCGCCCGTGGCCGCCTGCGCGATCTCGCCGGCGCGGTCCACGCCCAGGCCGCCGCCGCCGAGCAGCGCGCGACCGCGGTCGCCTGCAGCGCGGCCGCCGAGCTCGACACCGCGATCGCCACCGCCTGCGAGCGGATGGCAACCAGCGCCGGCATCGCCGAGCTGATGCGGATCGCGGACGAGCTGGCCGGCGACCGGGCGCAGGCGGTGGCCGCCGAGCAGCAGCGGGCGGTGGCCGGTGCCCGGGCCCAGGAGAGCGCGGCCAAGCTTCGCGTGCGCGAGCGCGAGCTGCGCACGGTCGAGCGCGTGCTCGACGATAGCCAGGCTCGGCTCGAGCTGACGAGGAATCGCGGCGAGCAGCGCGCGACCGACGATCGCGGCCGGCGGAGAGAGCCGTGATCGGTGTGGGGCGTGCGCGCGACGCCGGACCGCCGCTGCCGGCGGCGCGGATGGAGCGACGGGGCGCGCCGACGCCGGAGTTCGCCGAGACGCTGACGGCGGTGCGCGAGCCGGCGCCGTCGCGCGGGCGGGCGCGGGCCGCGGCG
>JAYVSF010000618.1:0-2517 GCA_043775605.1 Myxococcales bacterium | reverse complement strand
CGCGGCGGTCGCGGCCGCCACCGGATCGGTCGCGCCCAGGGTCGGCACCAGGGCGGGATCGATCACGCCGAACACGCCGATCGTCGCGCCGCCGACGTCGATCACCTTCGGCGGCTCGAGTGCGATCGCGGCGGTCGCTGGCAGGTTGGCGACCTGGCGCGGCAGCCGCAGCTTGTCGGGTCCGGCGGCGAGGTCGTTCGGGCCCAGGCCGACCGCGGCCACCGCGAGCTGATCGCGGTAGATCGTCGCGATCAGGTCGGCCTTGAGGTTCTCCTGAGGCAGGGCCTGGGTCGACACCACCGGCTGCGAGTAGAGGAGGGACCCGGTGTCGACCACGACCACGGGGCCCTGGGCCCGGGCCAGGGTCACCAGCTCGGTGGTGCGGGCCAGGTCACCGAGCGGATCGGTGGTGCAGCCGCACGGCTCGATCTGGCCGCGGACCTCGCCCAGCGCGAACAAGGTGAAGCGGACATCGGCGACGGGCGTGTCGCCCTGGGCACCGCGGCCGGAGCACGCCGACGCGGCCAGCGCCGCCAAAATCCCGAGGAGATAGCCTCGCATCGGCTGCTCATATAGCATGGCCCTCCTGGTCCCTCCTCCGTGGCGGACCGAACGCCCAGAGTCACGGTTGATCGCTCGCCAAGGCTCGCTGGGCCGGCCCGGGCGGCTGCGCTTGACACCCCCGGGGTCGGCCGGTAGATTCCGCGCCCCGTTCACGTCCCCGTCTTCCGACAGGTCTCCGAGGCATCCATGGTCGTCATCCGTATGTCCCGCCAGGGTAGCAAGAAGCGCCCGTTCTACCGCATCGTCGCCGCCGACAAGCGCGCCTGCCGCGATGGTCGGTTCATCGATCTGCTGGGCACCTTCGATCCCCGGACCAAGGCCTTCGCTCTCGACAGCGAGCGGTACAAGCACTGGCTCGATCACGGCGCCAAGCCGTCGGAGACGCTGGCCAGCCTGGTCCGCCGTCGCGACCGTAGCGCGGTAGCCAAGGCGTGAGCGACGCCCCGTCTGCGCCTGGCCCCGCGCCCGGCGCCGGCCCGGACATCGCCGAGCTGGTCCGCTACGTCGCGACCGGCCTGGTCGACAAGCCCGGCGAGGTCCACGTCGCGGTGATCGAGGAGCGTCAGGCCAGCGTGTACGAGCTCGAGGTCGCCGAGAGCGATCTCGGCAAGATCATCGGCCGCGGCGGCAAGACCGCCCGCGCGCTGCGGACCCTGGTCAGCCAGGTGGCGCCGCGGTCGCGCAAGCGGATCCTGGTCGAGATCCTCGAATAATCCTGGTTGCCCACGGTGCCCCTGTGACCCCCGACGAGCCCGGCCCGGGGCGCAAGGCCGGTCGATCGCATCCTCCGGCGCATCCTCCGGCGCATCCTCCGGCCGCCGCGCGGCCCGCTGACGGGCGGATCGACGTCGCCTACGTCTCGCGCGCCCACGGCGTGCGGGGCGAGATCCTGGCGGTGTCGATCGTCCCCGGCTCCGAGACCCTCGGCGGCCTCGACTGGGTCTGGCTCGGCGGCCGTCGCTACGAGATCGAGCGAGCCCGGCCGGTGCCCGACGGCTACCTCCTCGTGCTGCGCGGCGTCACCGATCGCGACGTCGCCCACGCGCTGCGCGGGCAGACCCTGGCGATCGAGCGCGACGAGCTCGACCTCGACGAGGACGACGTCCTGCTCGCCGATCTGGTCGGCTGCCGGGTGGTCACCGTCGATGGCGTGGCCTGGGGCGAGGTGGTCGCGATCGAGCTCGGCCCGCAGGATCGCCTGGTCATCCACGATCTCGAGGCCAAGATCGCGCGGCTGTTGCCGGTGGTCGACGCCTTCCTCGCCGACATCGATCTCGAAGGGCGGGTCATCACCATCACGCCGCCGGAGGGCTTCCCCGAGGACCCGCTGTGACCCGCTTCACCGTGGTGTCGATCCTGCCCGAGCTGGTCGACGCCGCGCTGGCGGTCGGCGTGATCGGCCGGGCCCGCACCACCGGCGCGCTCACCGTCGGCTTCGTCAACCCCCGCGACTTCACCCACGATCGCCACCGCACCGTCGACGACACGCCCTACGGCGGCGGCCCCGGCATGGTGATGAAGTGCGAGCCGCTGGTCGCCGCGATCGAGGCCGCGGTCGGCGGGCCCGAGGCGCCGCCGGCCCACCGCGTGCTGCTGACGCCGACCGGCGCGCCCTTGACCCAGGCCCGGGTCCGCGCGCTGGCGGCCCACGATCACGTCGTCCTGGTGTGCGGCCGCTACGAGGGCGTCGACGAGCGCGTGATCGAGACCGCCATCGACGAGCAGCTCTCGCTCGGCGACTTCGTGTTGACCGGCGGCGAGCTCGGCGCCGCCGCGATCATCGACGCCGTCGCCCGCCTGATGCCGGGCGTGCTCGGCGACGCTTCGTCGGCCGACGACGAGTCGTTCTCGGCCGGGCTCCTCGAGTACCCGCAGTACACCCGGCCCGCGGAGTTCCGCGGCCGGCCGGTGCCGGCGATCCTGGCCGGCGGCAACCACGAGGCGATCCGCCGC
>JAYVSF010000617.1:0-3404 GCA_043775605.1 Myxococcales bacterium | reverse complement strand
TTGGCGGTGCCGCGCTCGACCACGCCCTTCATCAGATCGACCATCGTGTAGGCGACCGCCGGCGAGTAGACCTGCGGCCCCGCCGGTTCGTGGCGGCGATCGAGGAGGATCTCGCCGTCGCCGCCGACGATCAGATCGACGAACCGGGGCGTGACCCGGTGGCCGCCGGCGGCGATGCCGGCATAGCCGCCGGCCAGCTCGAGCGGGGTGAGGTCGGGGGTGCCGAGCGCGACCGAGATGTGGCGCGGGATCGGCGAGGAGATCCCGAAGCCGCGCAAGGTGTCGATGACGTGATCGAGCCCGACCTTGACCGTGAGCTGGACCGAGATGGTGTTGAGGCTCTTGGCCAGCGCGGTGCGCAGCGTGACCCAGCCGGCGAACTTGTTGTCGTAGTTGGACGGCGACCACCGGCCGGTCGCGGTCTGGACCGAGATCGGGCCGTCGAGGAAGCGATCGATCTCGGTGACCCCGGCGTTGAGCGCGGTCGAGTAGATGAAGGGCTTGATCGACGAGCCGACCTGGCGATGGGCCTGGCTGGCGCGGTCGAACCGGCTGGTGCGCCAGTCGTAGCCGCCGACCAGCGCGCGGATCCGGCCGGACGACGGTTCGAGCACGACCAGCGCGCCCTGCAGCGTCGGCGGCTGGGCCAGGACCGCGCTGATCTGATCGGGGGCCAGGCGGACCGGCAGGAGATCGCCGATCGCGAGCGCGGGGCCGGGCCGGCCGCGGCGACCCTTGGGATGGACCGGCGGCGGCGGCGGCTGGCGCCATTTGCGCAAGGCGATGGCGTCGACGGCGATCAGCGGCAGGGTCACCGGCCCGGCGTCGACGACGATGCCGCCGCGGCGGGGCAGGTCGACGACCATGGCCTGGTAGGTGATGCCGGGCAGCAGGCGATCGCCGCCGGCGGTCACCGGCGGGGTCGGCGCGACCTCGCCGCCCGGCGTGACCGCACGGTAGGGGCGGGCGGCACCGTGGGCCCACGCGTCCTGATCGGGCCGGGCGACGGCGCCGATCGGGCCGTGGAAGCCGAGCCGGCGATCGAGCGAGTCGAGGCCGTGGCGGAGCGCGACCTCGGCCGCGAGCTGCATGCGGGTGTCGAGGGTCGAGTACAGCCGGACCCCGTCCTGGTACAGGCGATCGACGCCGAGGTCGCGCTGGGCCTGTTGCCGGACCTGTTCGACGAAGTACGGCGCGGCCAGGTCGTTGATCGGCTGGGCGCCGAGGATCGCGATCGGCTCGTCCATGGCCTCGGCGAGCTGGGTGTCGTTGATGTAGCCGTCCTCGCGCATGCGGCCCAGGACGTAGCGCTGGCGATCGCGGGCCAGGTTGTAGTGGAGGTGGGGGGCGTAGTCGGTGGGCGCGGCGACCAGGCCGGCCAGCAGCGCGGCCTCGGCGATGGTGACGTCCTCGATGTCCTTGCCGAAGTAGGTCTCGGCCGCGGCCGCGACCCCGTAGGCGGTGGCGCCGAGGAAGACGTGGTTGAGGTAGATCGCGAGGATCTCGGGCTTGGACAGCTCGCGCTCGACCCGGACCGCGAGGACGATCTCCTTGAGCTTGCGCTCGTAGGTGCGCTCGTTGCCGAGCAGGAGCATCTTCACGACCTGCTGGGTGATGGTCGACGCGCCTTGCTTGACCCCGCCGGTGGTGAAGTTCTTGTAGGCGGCGCGGGCGATGCCGGTGACGTCGAAGCCGGGGTGGACCCAGAACCGCGCGTCCTCGGCGGCGATGAACGCGGCCGGGACGTGGGGCGGCATGCGGTCGAGCGGCACCACCCGCCGGTTCTCGAGGAAGAACTCGCCGATCTCTTCGCCGTCGGCCGAGATCACCAGGCTCTTGCGATCGGGCCGGTAGTCGAAGGCGCGGGTCAGGTCCTTGGGCAGGCCGTCGTTGATGGTGCGGACCGCCAGGAACGCGAACGCGGCGCCGGCCGAGATCCCGTAGACGGCCAGCAGGGCCAGCAGGCGCAGCACCGACAGCGCGCGCAGGCGACGACGGCGGCGGCGAGGCTTGGCGGGCGGCGGCGAGGCAGGCAAGCTGAATCGAAGATGGACCCGGGGTGACCGTCGCGCAACTGCATCAGCAACGGACGATGACGACCGTGCGGCCCGCGGTCCGGGCGAGGTGACCGAGGTCGTCGGGGTCGCTGGTCACGATGGCTTCCCCGTCGGTCGCGATCAGCACGACGGCCGCGTCGATCGGGTCGGACGTCCGGGCCTTGCCGAGCAACTCACCGCTGCGGCGACCAAGGTCGTCGTCGATGGTCATGACCGCCACGGCACGCAGGAAGCGCGCGAGCGTGGCCTGGCGACCGCCGCCCTCACGCCAGACCTGCGCGACGATCATCGGATGGGTCGCGAGCGCGTCACCTTCGTCGTGGACCGCGAGCAGGCGGGCGATCATCTCGCGATCATCGTGGGCAATGGCGATCAGCGCACCGGCGTCGAGGATCATGCGACCCGCTTGCGCCTGGCCGGATAGCCGAGCTCCGCGCGAGCCTTCTGCAGCTCCAACGGCGTGATCGGGCCATGCTCCGATTGCCAGGCCGACAGGAAGTCGGCGAGCGCTGCCCACCGCAGCCGCGCGGTCGCCGCCTGGGCGAGCCACGCCGACACGCTCAGCCCCGCACGCTCGGCCGCGGCGCGAATGTCATCGCCGAGCTTCGGGGCGATCGAGACGCTCATCTTGTCGACCTTCACCGGCCTATCCTACCACGGTAGTTCCTACTGCGGTAGGATGCGCCGGCGCGCAGGCGACGACGGCGGCGGCGAGGCTTGGCGGGCGGCGGCGAGGCAGGCAAGCTGGAGCCGAGATGGACCCGGGGCGAGCGTCGCGCAACTGTCCCCGCATGGCGAGCACCGGCGTGCTAGCCGCGGCGCTGCTCGGCGCGCTCGTGGGCGGCTGCACGGCGCGGCCGGCGGTGGTCGCGATCGACGGCGGAGCGGCGGCGAGCGTGCCGGTGGCACCGACGGTCGCGATCGTCGACGATCTGCCACCGGTGCCGGCGGTCGGGCCCGAACGGTTCGCGGTGATGGCGTTCGAGAACCGGTCGGCGGTCCACGTCCTCGACTGGGCGGTGGCCGGGCTGCCGCTGGTGATCGGCGAGAAGGTCGAGGCGGTGTTCGGGCTCGATCCGGGGTACGGCGCGCGGGTGGTCCCGGCTGGACCCGCGGTGGTGGCGACCGCGGCGACCGCCCTGGCCCTGGCCCAGCAGGCCGGCGCGCGCTGGGTGATCTCGGGCTGGGTCGAGCGCCCCGACTGGAAGCTGCGCCTGCACCTGTCCTTGTGGCGCGTCGACGGCGGGGTCGCGGTGGCGGCCGCCGACTACGAGGGGCTGGGCGTGGTCGAGCTGCCGCACGCGCTGGTCGGCGAGGGGCTGGTGGCGCTGGCGGCGCGGGCCGGGT
>JAYVSF010000616.1:0-16256 GCA_043775605.1 Myxococcales bacterium | reverse complement strand
CGAACCCGAACCCGAGGCCGAACCCGAACTGTACGAATGGGTGCCAGGCGGATCCATGAGCAGGAGCCCCCGCGTGCCGCAGCCGGACAGGGCCGTCACCAGCGAGACGATCACGAGCCGTGAGCCGCGCATCGACTCATCGTACGAACGCCACGCCGCGTGGGCCTGTTTTTGGGTGCCGGGGCGCCGTCACTCGAAGACGACGACGCCCGCGGCCCAGGTCTGACCGCGGCCGAGCGCGGCGGTGCGGACCGCGGCGGTGGCGGCGGCGGGGGACTCGCCGGCCGCGAGGTGGGCGCGGAGATCGTCGAAGAAGGCGGCGGCGGCGTCGTCGGGGACCTCGACGGTCGGGGCGATCACGGCGCGGGCGCCGGCGGCCAGGAACGCGTCGGGCAGGCTCCAGCGGGCGTGGAGGAACGGCGCCACGGAGGCGGCCCGGCAGGCGGCGAGGACGACGACCGGCGCGGCGGCGAAGTGGCGGGTGCGGACGTCGGCTGCGGTGAGCGCCCAGCGATCGTCGGCGCCGGGGGTCAGCGCGAGGAACGCGCCGTCGGCGACGGTGGGATCGAGCTGGCCGTGGACGTGGAGCTCGGCGTAGCTGGCGTCGGCGAGCGCGTCGAGGACCTGGGCCGGGGTCGCCGCCGACCCGCGCAGGACGGTGGCGTTGGCTGGCGCGTGCAGCGGGGCGAGCGCGGGCAGGCCGAGGCCGGCCGGCGGCCGCGCGTCGCCGACGATCACCGCGCGGGTCGCCGGATTCGATCGCGGCGGTGGCGTCGGCCGGTCGCCGATGAACGCCCACGGCATCGAGGGCGGCAGCAGATCGGCGCGGCCGTGCAGCGGTGGCCGGGCCAGCACGCCGACCGATCGACACGCGCCCAGCACGCCGCGGATCGCGGGCGGGACCAGCGCCGGGCCATCCCAGGCTTCGGGCGACCGCGCGGTGCTGCGCGCGCCGACGGCGGCGCCGGTCTGATCGATCGCGATCGCGACGCCGTGGGCGCGATCGATGCTCGCGATGAGCGTGCAGCTCGGGACCGTCGCGAGCCCGACCTCGCGCCCCGCGGCGGCGGCGGCGGCCGCCCAGTCGCCGCCCGCAGCGTCGCGCTCGACCAGCGCGCCGTAGCCCCAGTTGGCGACCGCGGCGTCCTCTTCGCTCGCCGTCGCGATCGCGGGCAGCCGGTCGTGCAGGCGGCGGGTCGCGCCGGGGTCGGTCGCCAGGTCGAGCACCGCGGTCGCGACGTCGGCGATTGCGCGCGGCGCGTCACCAGCCGGGCCGGGGGCGGCGGCCTGGCGGGTCCGATCGATCCAGGCCCGGGCCCGCGTGCGATCGCCGACGGTCGCGGTCAGGCGCGCGAGATCGACGACCGCGACCAGCTCGAGACCCGACGGCACGACGGCGCAGGCGTCGGCCGGGCCGGGATCGCCGGCGACCTGCGCGTCCCCGCGGTAGACGCCGACCAGCGCGAGGCCGGCGCGGGCGAAGCGGCGGGTGGCGCAATCGTCCTCGGGCAAGCGGGCCAGGAGCTCCTGGAAGGCGGCGGTGGCCAGGGCCAGGCGCCCGCGGCCGCGCTGGACCTCGGCCAGGTATGAGAGGGCATAGTCCTCGAGCGGGACCGCGCCGACCGCGCCGTACATGCGGGCCGCGCGCTCGGCGTCGAGGGCCGCGTCGGCGTAGCGCGACTGCCGCCCGTAGAGGTTGGCGAGATCCATCGCGAGGCGGCCGCAGCGCAGGCCCCACGCGCGCGCGTCGCAGCCGAGCAGCGCGTCGCGGAGGATGACCTCGGCGCGATCGCTCGCGCCGGCGGCGAGCTGCGACGTCGCGCGCTCGTGGGCGGCGAGCAAGGTGAACCACGGATCGGCGGTGGCGGCGGCGTACGCGACCAGCTCGTCGAGATGGGCGGCGGTGTCGTGGGCCAGGACCAGCGCGCCGATCCGGAGGTCGCGGAGCGCCGGGCCGGCCGCCAGCGCGCGGGCGAGGAGGTCCTTGGTCGCCGACGGTGACGAGCGGCCGAGCGCGAGCGCGCGATACCCGCGGGCGAGCGGGGCGCGGAAGTTGAAGTCGGCGTCGGCGGTCGCGGTCAGCGCTTCGGTGGCGCTGTGGGTGCCGGCCGCGGCGTCGAGCGCGCTCGCGAGCGAGGCCAGGGCGCGGACCTCAGCGGCGCTGGCCGACCCGCGCAGCGCGTCGAAGTAGTAGAGCCGGGCATAGCCCGGTCGCTCGCGGACGTCATCGGCCGACAGCGGCGGGCCGGCGCGATCGATCATCGCGTGCGCGGCGAGGGTGAAGCGGTCGTAGGCGGCGGCGCGGTCGCGCAGGGGCTCGCGCAGCGCGGCGGCTCGTGCGCGCGCCTCGGTCGCCCAGCCGGGCTCGGCGCTCGCGGCGATCCGGTCGAGCTCGTCGGCGGCGATCGCCCCGAAGCCGAGGTCGCGCAGCGCGAGCCCGCGGTTCCAGCGCGCCACCGTCGACGTCGGCTCGGCAGCGAGCGCGCGCTCGGCGGCGATCAGCGCGTCCTCGGGACGACCGGCCAGGATCGCGACCGCGGCGAGGTCGGCGTCGCGCGCCGGTGACGGCGGGGACGCCTCGAGCAGCGCGCGGGCCTGGTCGACCTCGCCGCGTGCGGCCTGGGCCGCGGCCAGGGTCGGGCGCTCGCCGCGGCGCTCGAGCGCGGCCAGCGCAGTGAGCGAGAAGGACTCGCGCCCGGCGGCGCCGCGCGACACCGCGTACGGTCGGTGGCGATCGAACGCGGCGGCGCTGAACCGGACCTCGACACCGCGCTGGTCGGCGAGCGCGAGCGCGACCGGTGCCACCGGCGGCTCGCCGCGATCGCGGCTGACCACCACCGCGAGCGCCGCCGCCGCGAGCGCCGCCGCTGCGACCGCCGGGATCAGCCAGCGCCGCCGCCGGCGCGCGAGCTGATCGACGGGCGCCGGCGCGGGTGCTGGCACCTCCACGGAGGCCGGGACGTCGGCGGCCGCCGGCGCGACCACCCCGGTGCGGTCGAGCGCGACGTCGATGCCGATGAGATCGCCGAGCTCGAGCTGACAGCGCTGGCAGGTCGCCAGGTGGGCGAGCGCGCGCTCATCGTCCCCGTCCCCGTCGGCCTCGCCGTCGAAGTAGCGGGCGGTCAGCGCGCAGGGGTCGGCGCCGAGGTCAGCCACGGTCGGGCCCTCCCAGGAGCGCGCGCAGGTGCCGGCGCGCCCGCAGCACGCGGGTGCCGACGGTCGTCGTCGGCACGCCGAGCGCCGCCGAGATCTCCTTGTAGCTCTGCCGCGCGAACGCGAACCGCTCGAACGCCTCCCGCAGCTCCTCGGGGATCCGCGGCACCGCCGCGCGGATCTGGTCGGCGGTGATTGTCTCCCACCACTCGCGCTCGTCGGGATCGGGCGACGCCAGGGTCACCTCGTCGAGGTCGACCGGGGCCGGTTGCGCCGCGCGGGTCCGCACCCGATCGATGAACAGGTTGCGCATCACCCGCGCCATCCACGCCGCGTGGTTGACGTCGGGCGGCAACCGATCGAAGTGGTCGACCGCCTTCACGAGCACGTCCTGCACGAGGTCCTCGGGGTCGAAGGTCGCACGACAGAGCTTGCGCGCGAGCTTGAGCAAGAACTCATGGTGCTCGCGGGCGAGGTCCGCCAGTCGTCGGCGAGACGCCAGCTCATCAGACATCTCGACGGGCGCTTGCGACATCCTTCCCGAAGAACTCCCCAAGGATGTACCCGCGGCCGGGGAAGATCACCCGTCCGGTCCGTAGATCGAGATACCCTGCGGGTCAACCCCGCGCAATTCCAGGAGTGACCATGTTCCGCACCCTCGCCCCGCTGTTCGTTGCCCTCGTCCTGGCGGCCTGTGTCGAGTCTGACGCGCCCGAGGTCGGGTCGGCGGCCCAGCCGCTCACGTCCTACTGCCTGGAGACGGTCAGCGCGGTCGCGCCGGCCCCTCCGCCGTCGCCGATCTTCTTCCTCCTGCCACCCAACGCGATCGAGCAACTCTGGCTCATGGTCCCCGACGCGGTCGAGGCCAACAACGTCCCGACCTACTCGCTCTTCCAGGTCAGCGCGAAGACACGGACGGTGACCTGGCGCACCCACCTGACCGCGGGCCAGCGGCCGCTCGCGCTCGCGCTGGTCGGCACCCGGCCCGGCGCGCAGGTCTCGATCCGCAACCCGCCGCCGCCGCCGCCGCCCGACGGCAATGGCTGGGCGGTCGCCAACTTCGCGGTCGCGATCGCGGCGCACGTCGAGGCCACGTCGTCGATCGAGTGGGACCAGGGGCCGCAGTGAGGGCGCGGTCGCGCGCGTCGTGATCGACGCCGGGGAAGATCGTGACGGCCGTCCGTCGCGATCGACATGCCCTGGAACTACGAGCCCCAGAATCAGCCCCGAGCCGACGCGTTCGACCTCCCGGGGGCGGCGCGCACACCGCCCGGCAAGACCTCGTTGACCCAGCGGATGGCGCCGCGGGTCATCACCGTCGCGCCACCGGTCGACGCCCCGGCGGCGACGGCCTCGGCCACGCCGGTCCAGGCCGCCCGCGGGCCCGCCGTCGTCGACGATCCGTTCGGCTTCCACCTCGCGGCGCAGCGCGGCGTCGCCGGCGCCGGCGGGCCGCTGCCGCACCTCGCGCCGATCGCGGCGAGCTTCGGCCATCACGACGTCTCCGGCGTGCGCGCCCACGTCGGCGGCGCCGCGGCCGAGGCCGCGTCCGAGATCGGCGCGCAGGCCTACGCCACCGGCGACTCGGTCGCGTTCGCCGGGTCGCCCGATCTGCACCTCGCCGCCCACGAGGCGGCGCACGTGGTCCAGCAGCGGGCCGGGGTGCAGCTCAAGGGGGGCGTGGGCCAGGCCGGCGACGCCTACGAGCGGCACGCCGACGCGGTGGCCGACCTCGTGGTCCAGGGCCGGAGCGCCGCCGGCCTGCTCGATCAGATGGCGCCCGCGGGCGCGGCGACGAGCGGGGTCCAGCGCGCGGCGGTCCAGCGCAATCCGACCGACGACCGCGCCGCGGCCCGCGAGGCGATCCACGGCCACGCCCCGGCGCCGCCGCCCGGTCCCGCCGCGCCCGCCGTCGAGGGCGAATGGGAGGGCGCGTTCGACTTCCCGGCCGTCCACCTCCCGGGCCACCTGCCGCTCACGCCGTGGGCGCAGATCAGCTCGATCGATCTGGTCGGCACCGTCCACTACCGGATCCCGATGGCGGCGCGCGATGACGAGCCGCACTTCTCGCCGCGCGGGCGCCGAGGTGGCCATGGCGCCGCGCCCCCTGCGCCCGGCCCCGGCGAGCACGAGGCGGAGGAGCCTTCGACCACGGTCCACGTCGGCGCGGCCCGCGGCACCGACGAGCACGGCCACGCCCACGCCGAGATCGAGGCCGGCATCACCCACCACCTGATGGACCTCGGCAACCTCGGTCACCTCGACGTCGGCGCCGGCGCGGCGGTGTCGCCCCACGGTGGGCACGTCGGCGTGAGCGCGGGCGGCGGTCAGTTCGCGATCGGCACCAACCCGACGCTGATGGTGCCGATCCCGGCCTTCGACCTCCACCTCGTCGACGTCGAGGGGGGCGTTCCCCACTTTCTCACCGCCGAGGTCCGCGCAGGCCTGCCGACGATGCCGATCCGCATGGACATCGCCGGGCGGACGATCGAGATCGTGCCGCAGCTCGAGATGGTCCTTCACGTCGAGCCGAACTGGCCCGCGATCGCCCAGACCCTCGGTCTCGACGCGACCGGGGTGGCGGCCGAGGGTGCCGTCGTCGGCACGGCCGCCACCGCCGCGCTGGAGATCGGTGCCGTGGTCCTGGCGCCGGCCGCGGCCCTCGCGTTCATGTACGAGATGTTCACCCACGAGATCACCGAACCGGAAGAGCTCTCGCGCCGCTCCGTCAGCGTCGGGTTCTCGCTGTTTCACTACTGCCACGCCTACCGCCAGACCTGGCTGAACCAGGTCGACTCGCTGGTCGGTTCGGGCAGCGCCCAGGGCGAGCGCGACGCCCACCGCGACCTCGCGGCGTTCCGCGCCGGCCACCCCGGCGTGGACCCCGTGGCCCAGGCGCGGATGTGGGGCGAGCGCACGATCTACTCGACGGTCTACGACATGACGATGCCCTCGGCGCGTCAGTATCTCGAGAGCTTCGGGATCGAGGACCACGTCGGGATGGTCGACGTGGCGATGCACTCGGTGTCGCGCAGCGGCGGGCGCTACAGCGAATACATGGGCGGTGGGCACCCGTAGCGAGCCCGTCAGCCCGAGCAACGCTACCCAGGCGGTGCGGCCGGGGTCGGGCTTCGGCCGAGAACGGCGATGACCTCGACCTGGCTGGTGCCGGGCATCAGGTCGATCGGCTGCACCGAGTGGACGACCCAGCCGGAGGCGACCAGGGCCCGCAGGTCGCGGCCGAGCGAGGCCGGGCCGCAGCTCACGTAGATCAGGCGCGTGGCCGGCGTGGTGGCGAGGGCGGCCAGCACCGCGGGCGAGCAGCCCTTGCGCGGCGGATCGATCACGATCGCGGCCAGCGGCCCGGCCAGCTCGCCGAGGGTCGCGGCGTCACCGACCCGTGCACGCAGGCGGTCGCTGAGCCCGGCCGCCGCCGCGGCGCGGGCCAGGGCGTCGACCGCCGCCGGTTCGCGCTCGATGGCGTCGACAGTAGCGCCGGCCTGGGCCAGCGCGAAGCCGAAGCCGCCGACCCCGGCATAGACGTCGGCCGCGCGATCGCCGGGCCCGACCCCGGCCAGGGCCGCGACCCGGTCGTAGAGCCGGTCGGCCTGCTCGGGGTTGATCTGGGTGAACTCGACGGCGCCGACCGCGACCGTCACGCCGGCGATCACGTCGTCGAGCTGGGCGGTGCCGACCAGCGTCCGGCCGTCGCCCTCGAGCAGGCCGCCGTCGTCGCGATCGTTGTCGACCCGGACCACGCCGGCCACGCGTGGGTCGGCGCCGATCGCGCGGGCCACCGCGGCCACGACGTCGTCGGGCGCGTCCGATCGCACCACCAGCACCACCAGCGCGCGGCCGTCGCGCGCGACCCGCACGATCGCGTAGCGCAGGGCGCCGGTCCGGCGGCGCTCGTCGTACGGCATCAGGCCGGCGGCGCTGACCGCGCTCGCGATCCGCCCGCGCAGCTCGTCGACCAGCGGCAGCACCACCCGGCAGCCGGCAGTGCTGACCAGCTCGTGCCGGCGCGGGGCCCAGCCGCCCAGCACCACCGCGCCCGGCCGACCGCCGACCACGTACTTGCCCTTGTTGCGGTAGCCGGTGACCGCCGGCGCCGGCACCACCTCGGCGATCGCGACCTCGACCCCGGCCAGCGCCCGCTCGACCGCGCGGCGCTTGGCCGCGAGCTGGGCCGGGTAGGCCAGGTGCTGCCAGGCGCAGCCGCCGCAGCGGCCCCAGGCCGGGCAGGCCGGCGCCACCCGGTCCGGCGACGGCGGCCCCAGTCGCTCGACGATCCGGCCCCAGGCCTCGGCCCGGTGCGGGCTCCGGTGCTCGATCGCGACCCGGGCCCGCTCGCCCGGCAGCAGATCGTCGACGTGGACCTCGAGCCCGGCGCTCGCGCCGGCGTCATCGCCTGCGGCCCGGCCAACGCCCGCGCCCGCGTCGTCGAGGTCATCCGCTGTCACGTCGAGGTTGCCGGCCATCGCGAACGGTGGCATTCGTACCATGTCCATGTCCCTCTCCGCGCTCACCTTGCCCGCCGCCGATCCGGCGCGCCTGGTCGTCGTCGCCCTCTCGGGTGGGGTCGACTCGGCCGTCGCCGCCGCGCTGCTGGTGCGGGCCGGCCACCGGGTCGTGGCCATGACCATGCGGCTGTACGACGCCGGCGGCACCGTCGCCGGTCGCGGCCGCTGCTGTGGCCCGCGCGACATCGACGACGCCCGCGCGGTCGCCAGCCACCTCGGCATCCCGTTCTACGTCATCGATCTCGAGGCCGAGTTCACCGCCGCCGTCGTCGACGACTTCGTCGACAGTTACCTCGACGGCGAGACCCCGAACCCGTGCGTGAAGTGCAACCAGCACATCAAGTTCACGCCGCTGCTGGCCCGGGCCCGCGCGATCGGCGCCGACGTCCTGGCCACCGGTCACTACGCCCGGATCGAGGCCGGCCCCGACGGCGCGCGGTCGCTGTTCCGGGGCGCCGATCCCGACAAGGACCAGTCGTACTTTTTGTTCTCGATGCCGCGGGCCGCGCTCGACGCGGTCTGGTTCCCGCTCGGCGCGCTGACCAAGCCCGAGGTCCGGCAGCTCGCGGGCGAGCTCGGCCTGCCCAACGCCGCCAAGGCCGAGTCGCAGGAGATCTGCTTCGTGCCCGACGGCGACTACGCCGGCTTCGTCGCCCGCTCGGCGCTCGGCCGCGGCCGCAGCCTGCCGGTCGACGGCGAGATCGTCGACGAGCGCGGCGCCGTGCTCGGCCACCACCACGGCGTCCATCACTACACCATCGGCCAGCACCGCGGGCTCGGCAACCTGCGCGGCGGCGGCGGGCAGCGCTGGTTCGTGGTCGCGCTCGAGCCCGCGCGCGGCCGGGTCGTGGTCGGTCAGCGCGAGGCCGCGACCGGCCGGACCCTGTGGCTCGACGACACCCGCTGGCTGGGGCCGCCGGCCGAGCGGCTCGCCGTCCAGCTCCGCCACCGGGCCGAGCCGCTGCCGGTCCGCATCGACCTCGCCGGTGAGCTGGCCGGTGGTCCGTTGCGACTCGAGCTCGAGGGCGCCGCCGCGATCGCCGCGCCCGGCCAGGCCGCGGTGCTCTACGATCGCGATCGGGTCGTGGCCGGCGGCTGGATCGCTCGCCCGATCGCGTGATACGGCACCCCTGATGTCGAGTCCCGCCGACCAGGCGCTGCGCACGTTCCGGGCCGAGCACGCCCCGGTGTTCGCCGCGCTGTGGCGTCGGTTCGGCGAGTTCGATCTGGTCGACTCCGCGCTGGCCGACGCCTACCAGGCGGCGATGGCGGCGTGGCCCGCGGCCGGCGTGCCGCAGAACCCGGCGTCGTGGATGGCGACGGTCGCGATGTCGGCCACCACCAACGTCATGTCGCGCCGCCGCGCCGGCACGCCGTCGTCCGGACCGTCGACGCCGATCGACGATCTGCAGGCGCTGGTGCTCGGCTGCTGCCACCCCGACCTCGGCCTCGGGCCGGGTCTGATCTGCCTGCTGCGCGCGGTGGCCGGGCTGATGCCGTTCGAGCTCGCCGACCTGCTCGCCCAGCCCGAGGCGGCGATCACGAGCCAGCTCGACGCCGCCAAGACACTGATGCGCCGAGGAGGCTTCCGCGCCGACATCGGCGACGACGGCGAGCGCGCCACCCGCGTCGCCCGGGCCCACCAGCACATCGCCCTGGTCCGCGCGCTGCCCGCCGCCGATGCCGCGGCGATCGCCGACCTGCTCCTTGCCCGGCTCACCGCCGCGTTCGCCGCCGCCCCGTAGCGTCGACGTTCAGCCGAGCAGCGCCTTGAGGATCGTCGCGTCGCCCTCGAGCGCGACCCGCTGCAGGTAGAGCGCGAGGCCGCGCTGACCGCCGAGCTCGCTGCCGTCACCGGCCCGGCCGGGGCCGCCGTGCTGGAGCTGGGGCAGGGCGGTGCCCGGGCCCGGCGACAGCGGCGCCATCTTTTCGCTGCCCAGGTACAGGCGGCCGCTGTGGGCGCCGGCCAGCGGCACGAACCGCCCGAGCCACGCACGATCGTCGGAGTAGCACGACGCCACCAGGCCGCCGCCGCCGCGGGCCACCAGCTCGGCGGCGTCGATCGGCTCGCCCGAGTAGCCGCCGACCGTGGCCACCGGCCCGAACACCTCGTGCGCGTGCATCGGCGCGCAGCCGTCGGCGTCGTCGGTCCGGCGCAGCACCGGGCCGAGGAAGTAGCCCTTGCCGGCCGGGACCCCGACCGGCGTGATCTCGCCGACGCCGCCGAAGCCGTCCTCGGTCGCGGCCGCCAGCCGCGCCAGCCCGGCCCGGACGTCGGCGAGCTGGGCCGCGGTCGCCAACGGGCCCATGCGGACGTCGTCGCGCGCCGGATCGCCGACCACGATCGCGGCCAGGCGCTCGGCCAGCGCCGCGATGACGTCGTCCTGACGGTCGCGCGGCACCAGCACCCGCCGGATCGCCGTGCACTTCTGGCCGGTCTTCTGGGTGAGATCGCGGACCACGTCGTCGACGAACAGCCGGCCGGTGTCGCCGGTCAGCTCGACGTCGGGCGCCAGCACCGCGGCGTTGAGGCTGTCGGCCTCGACGTTGACCCGCACGCCGTGGGCCAGCACCGCCGGGTGGGCCCGCAGCATCCGGCCGGTGTCGCTCGACCCGGTGAAGGCCAGCACGTCGCCGCCGCGCAGGTGATCGACGAGGTCGCCGGCCGGGCCGCACAGCAGCTGCAGCGCGCCCGCGGGCAACGCGCCGGCGGTCAGCCACAGCTCGACCATGCGGTGGGCGACCAGCGCGGTGGCGCTGGCGGGCTTGGTCAGCACCGGCATGCCGGCCAGCAGCGCGCACGCCAGCTTCTCGGCGATGCCCCAGGCCGGGAAGTTGAACGCGTTGATCAGCACCGCGACCCCGGGCCGGGTGACCCACGCGTGCTGGCCCGACATCCGCGCGGTGCGGCCAAGCTGGACCGGCTCGCCGTCGGCCAGGATCCGGGTCGCGCCCAGCGCCTTGCCGAGCTCGGCGTAGTGGGCGAGGGTGCCGCTGGCCCCGTCGATGTCGAACTTGGCGTCGCCGCGGGTGTTGCCGCCGGCCTCGAGCGCCAGGGTCAACAGCTCCTCGCGCGCGCCGTGGATGATCTTCGCCAGGTTGGCGAGGATCGCGCCGCGCTCGGCGAAGGTCAGGGCCGCCAGCGCCGGCCGGCCCACCGACCGCGCGTGGTCGACGGCGGCGCCGAGCGCCAGGCCACGGCCGTGGACCTCGGCCAGCGGCGCTTCGGTCGCGGGATTGACGAGGATGATGGCCGGGCCGGCGCCGAGGTGCCAGTCGCCGGCCAGGTAGCTCGCGAGCGTCTTCATCGTGCGCACCTTACTACTCCCCCGCTGCCATCGATCCCGGCGGTCGCGTAAGATGCGCCGGCTTGGAGACGTCGTTCCGCAACCGCCTGCTGGTCGGCTTCGTCGCCATGCTGCTGGTGGTGTTCGGCGGCGGCGTCGGCTACTGGTTCCTCGGCGACGGCAGCTGGCCGCTCGGCGACTGCCTGTACATGACGGTCATCACCGTCACCACCGTCGGCTACGGCGAGACCCTGCCCGACATGGCGTCGGTCCACCTCGCCCGGCCGTTCACGGTGGTCCTGCTGGTGTTCGGCACCGGCGTCCTGGTCTACTTCGCGTCGACGATCACGGCGTTCGTGGTCGAGGGCGAGCTCAAGCACCTGCTCGATGACAAGCGTCGGCGCCAACGGATCAAGAAGATGAAAGACCACTTCGTCGTCTGCGGCGCCGGCACCACCGGCCGCCACGTCATCACCGAGCTGCTGGTCACCGATCACTCGGTGGTGGCCATCGACACCAACGAGGCCGAGCTGCGCGACATCGCCGACGCGTTCCCGGGGCGGGCGTTCAGCTACATCGTCGGCGACGCCACCGATGACGACGTCCTCAACCAGGCCAACCTGGCCGGGGCCCGCGGCGCGGCCTGCGCCCTGTCCGACGACAAGGACAACCTCTACCTGGTGGTGGCGACCCGCTACCTCAACGCCGGCTGCCGGATCATCGCCCGCTGCGCGGAGATGTCGCACGTCGAGAAGCTCAAGCGGGCCGGCGCCGACTCGGTGGTGTCGCCCAACTTCATCGGCGGCATGCGCATGGTCTCGGAGATGGTGCGGCCGGCGGTGGTCCGTTTCCTCGACGAGATGCTGCGCGACAAGCAGGCGGCGATGCGGATCGAGGAGGTCGTGGTCACCGCGTCGTCGCCGCTGGTCGACCAGCGGCTCGGTGACGTCGACATCCACGGCCGGTTCGGCATGAACGTGCTCGCGGTCGCGGCCGGCGACGGCGCGCCGTGGGAGTACAACCCGCCCGACGATCGCGTGTTGCGGGTCAAGGCCGTGGTGGTGGTGATGGGCTCGACCAGCCAGGTCCGCGCGCTGCGCACCGCCGCCGCCTGATCCCTGCCAACCCTGTGAAGCTGAATCGCCGGCTCCGGATCGCCCGCCGTCCGCCGATCGTCGCGGGTGTTTCGGCGAGATGCGCGTAAGGTGAGCTGCGGCGACAGCGCCCGCGGGAAGGCGGCGATGGGATGAGCGTGATCAACCAGTCCGGGTCCGGAGGCGCCGAGGGCGCCGATGCAGGCGCGGCGTTCGCCAACGCCGGGCTGCAGGCCGAGAACCGCGATCTGGTCGTGGCCAACCGCGATCTGTCCCGACGCAACGACGCGCTGGTGATCGCCCGCGACCGGTTCCAGGCGCTGTACGAGCTGACCCCGCTGCCGTACGTCACCGTCGACGCCGCCGGGGTCATCGTCGATCTCAACCCGGCCGCCGAGGCGATCCTCGATCCGCCGCGGGCCCGGTTGCTGGGCACGCCGATCGAGCGCTTCGTCGACGAGCCCGGCCGCGACCGGATCCGACGCTTCGTGGCCACGGTGTTCGCCGACGGCCAGGGTCGGTGCGGCGACGTCGTCGTGGTCCGGTCCGACGCCGTCGCGATCGACGTGCTGATCGACGGCGTGATGCTGCGGGCGGATCCCGACGAGCCGCGGCGCTGCGTGCTGGCGTTCGTCGACATCACCGCGCGCAAGGTGGCCGAGGGCGCGCGCCGGCGGGCCCAGGAAGAGATGCTCGCGATCGTCTCCCACGACCTGCGCGGGCCGATCAACGCGATCGGCCTGGCGTGTGACGCCCTGGCCAGCGGCCTCGAGCCCGACGAACATCTCCGCTGCGTCGCGGCGATCGAGCGCGCGGCCGCTCGCTGCGAGCGGCTGATCACCGATCTGCTCGGGGTCGCCCACATCGAGAGCGGACGGCTCAAGCTCGAGCTCGCGCCGATCGACGCTGGCGACGTCGTCCGCCAGGTCTGCCGCGACCTCGAGTCACAGGTCGCGTCGGTCGGTGTCACCCTGACGGTGACCGCGGCCGACGGACCGGCGCCGATCCTCGGCGACCGTGACCGGCTGCACCAGGTGCTGTCGAACCTCATCCGCAACGCGCTGGTCCACGCCCGCGGCGCCGCGATCGAGGTCGAGGTCACCCACCGCCGCGACGACCAGGTCGTCATCGCGGTCACCGACGTCGGCCCGGGCATCCCGGCGGAGGAGCAGGCCGGGGTCTTCGATCGCTACCGCCAGGGTGCCGGCCGCCGGCGCGGCGCTGGCCTCGGCCTGGCGATCGTCAAGGGCCTGGTCGAGGCCCACAGCGGGACGGTCGAGCTCATCAGCAGCCTCGGCCACGGCGCGCGCTTCGAGATCGTGCTGCCGCGCCGCGCGGACGAGTCCGCCCCCACGCTGACGTAGGCGCGCTGGGGCCACGGCGAGCGCGGGCGCCCGCGCACCCTGCGACGTCCAGCCGGCCGGGGCGGCCTCACGCTTGCACCAGCACGGCTCATGTCCAACGACACCACCGAGTTCACCGAGACCGCCACCCCCGCGGTCGCCACCCCGTTCCCGGTCGCGGCCATCACCGACTCGCCCATGCCGGGCGCCACCGAGTCGCCGTCGCCGGTGGCCCACGACCACGACCACGCGACCGCCCAGGTCACCAACAGCACCGACGCCACCCAGGGCGAGCCGCTGGGCCAGCGGGCCCGCACCCGTCAGGCCGAACTCGAGCAGATCCTGGCCGCGACGCCGGAGAGTGAGCTGCGGGTCCGCAAGGACATCGAGACCGCGCTCGGCGCGGTGACGTCGCTCATGTCCGGCGACCCCGACCACCTGGCGGCCTCGACCGGGCTCGCGATCAGCTCCAAGCACCTCGGCCCGGAGTCGGGCCGCATGCCGGCCACGCCGTCGTCACCGCCAACGCCCTCGGCGAGCTGACCGACGGCCCTGAGCCGCCCGCGCGTCAGGCGGCGGTCGGCAGGTTCGCGCAGTAGGTCCGCAGCCAGGCCACGGCCTCGGCCAGGTAGGTCCGGCCGTGCGACTTCACGAAGTAGCCGTCGACCCGCGCCGCCGCCGCCGCCTGGCGATCGACGTTCTCGGAGGACGTGGTCAGGACCAGCACCGGCAGGTCGCGCAGCGCCGGATCGGCCCGGATGGCGACGAGCAGCTCGAGGCCCGACATCCGCGGCATCGACAGATCGGTGACCACGACCACGCGGTCCGCGGCGAAGATCCCGCTACGCAGGCGCTCGATCGCGTCGCGACCGTCGAAGGCGACGGTGACCTTGGTGACCTCCCGGATCTGGCCCAGCGCCCGCTGGGTGTTGAACGCCGACAGCGGATCGTCCTCGACGACCAGCACGTGGACCGCCCGAGGCACGGTCGATGTCGATGCGTCGGTCATACGGTCGACCCGCGCTCGGGCAGGGGGGCGGTGATCCGGTGGGTCGGCCCGTCCTCGAGCCGGCGGTAGAGGGAGCGGCGATCGATCCCGAGGATGCGCGCCGCCAGGGTCTTGTTGCCGCCGACCGACGCCAGCACCTGGTGCACGTAGCGGCGCTCGATCTCGGTCAACGGCAGCAGGGTCTCGACCGGGCCGAGCGTGGTCGGCAGGACCCCGCTGCGGTGATCTCGGATCTTGGCCGGCAGGTCGGCGACCCCGAGCTCGTTGTTGCTGGTCAGCGCGATCGCGCGCTCGAGACAGTTCTCGAGTTCGCGGACGTTGCCGGGCCAGTCGTAGTCGACCAGGGCCCGGGCCGCGTCGGGCCCGACCCCGAGCACCGGCTTGCCGCTGCGGGCGGCGATCTTGCGGATGAAGTGCTGGGCGAGCATCAGGACGTCGCCGGGGCGGCCGCGCAGCGGGGGCAGCGCGATCTGGACGACGTTGATCCGGTAGTAGAGGTCCTCGCGGAACCGCTTCGCGACCACGTCGGCCTCGAGGTCGCGGTTGGTCGCCGTGATCACCCGGGCGTCGAAGGCGATCTCCTCGTCGCCGCCGACCGGGCGGACCCGCCGCTCCTGTAGCACCCGCAGCAGGCGGACCTGCATCTCGGGCGTCATCTCGCCGATCTCGTCGAGGAACACGGTGCCGCGGCCGGCTTGCACGAACAGCCCCGGGCGCGACCGACCGGCGTCGGTGAACGCACCCTTGACGTGCCCGAACAGCTCGCTCTCGAGCAGGCCGGGCGGGATCGCGGCGCAGTTGAGCGCGGCGAACGGCAGCGCCCGCCGGGCCGAGACGTCGTGGATGGCCCGGGCGATCAGCTCCTTGCCGGTGCCGCTCTCGCCGACCACCAGCACGGTGGCGTCGCTGTCGGCCACCTTGTGGACCACCTCGAACACCCGCCGCATCGCCGGGCTGTCGCCGACGATGTTGGCGATCGGCCGCGACGCTTCGACCTCCGACCGCAGCCGCCGCAGCTCGCGGCCGAGGGTGACGTGGGCCACGGCCCGCTCGAGCGCGATCACCAGGATGTCGAGGTCGATGGGCTTGGCGATGTAGTCGTAGGCGCCGGCCCGGATCGCGGCCACGGCCGTGTCGAGCGCGCTGTCGCCGGTCATCAGGATCGTCACCAGGTCGGGGTGGGTGCGGTGGAGCGCGGTGCACAGCTCGAGGCCGGACATCGGCGCCATCCGCAGGTGGGCGATCACCAGATCGTGCTCGCGACCGTCGAGCCAGGCCAGGGCCTCGCCGCCGGACCGCACGCAGTCGACCTGGTAGCCACGGCGCGCCAGCGCGCCGCGCAACAGCCCAGCGCTGTCTTCGTCGTCATCGACCACCAGCACCCGACCACTCATGCGTACTCCTACCACGTGCGTGGGTTATCGTCGACGCCCGTCGACGCCCGTCGACGCCCGAGCGTCAGCCCGGTCGACGGTAGCGGTAGACCATGTGGAGCGCGACCAGCAGCACCACCGCGCCGACGAAGGCGATGAAGATGGTGCCGGCCAGGCCCTCGAACGGCGTCTTCCATTTGGCCTCGTGGAAGATCCACCCGCCGATGAAGGCGCCGGCGATGCCGACGAGGGCACTGGTCAGCTCGGCACGGCGGCCGCCGGCGATCTGGCGGGTGAGCCAGTTGGGGCGGTTGACGCGGAGCGCGCCGATGCCGACGACAATGCCGATGACGAGCACGAGAATGATGGTCAGCGTCGGATTCATGGCGGTCTCCTACCCGGAACGGGCGACTCAGCGAGACGAGCTTAGGCGGATTGCACCGGCTCGACGGTACGATTGCGCTCAAAGGCAAC
>JAYVSF010000615.1:0-9159 GCA_043775605.1 Myxococcales bacterium | reverse complement strand
CCTGGGTCAGCTCGCGGGCGATCTGGGTCAAGACGGCGTCGCCGAGCACCGCGACGGCCGAGTCGTTGGTCTCGAGCGCGTCGTAGAACGCGAGTTCGTCCTCGGACAGCTTGAGCTTCTCGCCGCGGCTGCCGGACGCCTTCATCTGCCGCGCCAGCGCCAGCAGCTCCTCGATCACCTCGACCGTCTCGTTGTCGTCGGAGCCGAACACCGCCTGCTGGTAGGCCTCGTCGTTCGCGGTGATCAGCTTGTCGACGCCGCGATCGCGCACGAACGACGTGTAGAGCTGCACGCCGAGCACGGCGAGCAGGAGGACGTAGGCGAGCGGGTCGAGCTTGATGCTGGGCATGGGGGCACCGCGGTCTCGAGCATCGCCGACGACCGCCGCAGCCTGCGCGGCGGTCCATGCCGGAGTCCGTGGAAGCGGGGTGGTGTGGCCCGGCGGCACCATCGCCACGTGCGGGGTTGCCCCGATCGACTCAGGCGGCGCGACGGCGGACGTACTCGATGCCGCCGGGCAGGTCGCGCAGGAGGCGCAGGAGCATGTCCATAGCCGCGGTCTGAACGTGGCGGCCAGCCTCCCACCGCGAGACGGTGTTGGCCCCGAGCCGCAACAGGTGGGCGAGGTCGGCCTGGGTCAGCTCGAAGCGCTCGCGGAGCGCACGGATCTCGTCCGCCGAGAGCAGATCGTGGGTACGGCGATAGATCGCGATCGCGTCCTCGCCGAGTCGCTTCGCGTCCTGGAAGCGCAGCAACACCTCGTGGCACTTCGGGCAACGCAGGTGGGAAGCCCCCGGCACGGCGATCTCCTCGCCGTTGACCGGCAGATGTAGCACCGCGCGGCGCTCGACCATCGCCGTAGCGCAGGCCGGACAGGCCTCGCCTTCCGGCGCGCTGCGACGACGGGTTCGCGTCGCTGGAGTACCCGATCCCTTGGAACTACGGATCCTGGTCATGGTCAGCTCCTTCGTCCGCGTGGAACGAGACGACAATGCAGTCCGTCCGGAGGATCACCTTGACGTAGACAAGGGTCGTGTCGACCGTCGGCTTGAAGATGTACAGCCACTCTCCGGTCGTGGCCGAGGCTTTGCGCCCCACCGAATCGGCCGCGTTCAAGTCCATCAGAACATCGCGGGCGTCCTCCGGGTCCAGGCCAAGGCCGAGCCCGGCCAGCTCGCGCCGCGCCTTGATCGTGAACGCCACCCGGCGCGCAGCCGCGAGCCGAGCGATCTGAGCCAGGACCCTGGGTAGCCAGCGCGGCACTGATATTCACCGTATGGTGAATTGTGCAAGCTGCCGCGGCGCAGGTCAAGCCCGGCGCCGGCGGCCCTGAGGCTACTCGGCCTCGTCGCCCTCGGCGCTGGTGACCTCGTCCCAGATCTCCTGGGCCTCGTCCTCGGAGTAGCCGAGCGTGCCGGCGATCTTGGCGTACATCCGGGCCTCGGCGCGCTCGACCTCGCCGTCGGCGCCGGCCACCGCGACCGCGACCATGCAGCCGATCCGGCGATGATCGTCGTCGGTCAGAAGGCCGGGTAGGCCGGCCAGGACCTTGGCCACGCCGAGATCCGAGATCTGCTGGGCGACGCTCGCGGTCGCGGCGAGGATCTCGTCGGGGCTCCCGGTCCAGCCGGCGCCGTCGAGGAAGCCGGTGACGATCGCGACCAGCGCATCGACCTCTTCCTGCTTGACCTCGCCGTCGGCGTCACCCGCGAGCACGCCGCAGGCGACGATGCCGATCAGCACGTTCTCCGCGATGTCCGTACCCTCGGTCTCGGTGTCGTCCTTGTCGTCGGCCATGACTTCATCCTCGTCGAAAATCGCAGCAGGGCTGGTCGGGCCAACGCGGCCCGGCCCCGAGCCTGCTGATCGCCACGATAGGCAGCGCGGCGCAGGTTGGGAAGTCACGACCGGCCCGAACCCGCGCCAGCGAGATCGATCTAGCGAGCCTTGGCGAGCGATCTACAATGACGCTGGGGGTTCGGGGTCGCGGGGGAAGTTTGGGCTCTGCCTTCCTCCGCTCGCGGGCCTGGCAATCGGTCCAGGCTGATACGATAGCCGGCTCGCGCACCGACGCGCGACTCACCGACGAAGGGATGCCGATGCCTCTCGAGATCAAGCGCGCTGATGGTTGGAGCCGGATGATCCAGGGTTACCGCTTCGCGGCCGCCCGCCCGGGCACGAAGCAGTTCGCCGCCGCCACGACGGTGGCGAAGCTGCCGCCGCGGGTCGACCTGCGGCAGCACATGACCGCGATCGAGAACCAGGGCGACACCAACAGCTGCGTCGCCAACGCGGTCGCCGGCGCCTACGAGTACCTGGCCAAGCGCCACCTCGGCGACGGCGCCTACGACGTCAGCCGCATGTTCATCTACTACAACGCGCGCTCGCTCGAGGACGCCGCGGACGAGGACGAGGGCACCGCGATCGGCGACGCGCTCGAGGGCCTCAAGACCTACGGCGCCTGCTCGGAGGAGACCTGGCCGTTCGACGAGGAGCTGGTCAACGACGAGCCCGAGGAGGGGGCCTACGACGAGGCCAAGAACTTCCTGGTCGAGGACATGGCCCAGGTCCCGGTCGACCTCGACGCGTGGCGGCAGGCGCTGGCCGAGGGTAACCCGATCGTCTTCGGCATCTCGCTGTACGAGTCGTTCGACGCCCAGCGCCAGAAGGGCCTGGTGCCGATGCCGTCACCCAAGGAGGCCGCGCGCGAGTCGCACGACGGCCACGCAATGCTGTGCGTCGGCTACTCCGATCCCGACAAGCTGTTCATCGTCCGCAACTCGTGGGGCGACGACTGGGGCGACGACGGCTACTGCTACATCCCCTACGCGTACCTGACCAACCCGAAGTACAACGACGGCGACTCGTGGATCATCCGGCGCCTCGATCACTTCGACATTGACGAGTCGACCTGGAGCCACGACGAGGAGTCGGTGCTGCCCGAGCTCGACACCGAGCTGGCGGCGATGACCGAGGAGGACCACCACGCGCTGCTCGACGCGCTCGGCACGGTGCCGCTCGAGACCCGGCTGGCGCTGCTCCACCTGCGCGCGGCCAACGCCGACGACGACATCAGCGACGAGGAGCTCGACGCCATCGGCGAGTACCTCGGCGTGGTCCACGACCAGCTCGGCTCCCACCTGTCGGCGGCCAAGGTGCTGAGGAACGCCAAGCACATGATCGGCGACGACGGCCTGCTGAAGAAGACGATCGCGCTGCTGGGCAAGCACCTGTCGAAGGGCATGCTGGCCTCGATCGTCAACAGCCTCACCGAGGTCGCCGACGCCGACGACGAGACCAGCGACGAGGAGTCCGAGTTCATCGAGTCGCTGGTCGAGTCGTGGCAGGTCGCCGACGAGCTCGAGGCGAGCGAGGACGACGAGGACGAGGACGAGGACGACGACGACGACGACGAAGACGAAGACGAAGACGAGGACGAGGAAGGCGACGCCGAGGCCGAGGACGACGACGCGAAGAAGTGACCCGGTTGACGACGATCACGCAGTCACGATCGCGGCGGCGTCGGCCAGGCCGAGCAGGTCGATGGGGACGGTGGAGGTGCCACAGGCGTAGGACGGCGCGCGTGGGGTCGACATCGCGCCGCGATGGTCGCCGATCGCCGCCGCCCGGGTGAGCGCGAAGGGAGCCGGTGCGGTAGTGAGGAAGACGATGAAGCCTCCCGCCATCGCCGCCGCGGCCCTGGGCCGCCGGCTCGCCGTCCTGTCGCTCGTCGCCGGCTGCGGCGGCACCTCCCACCCGGCCGCGCCGCCCACGGTGTCCAACCGCGCCGCGACCCCGGGGCCGCCGGCCACGCAGCCGCTGGTCGGCGAGCTCATCCTCTGGTGCACCCAGCCCACCGGGACGGAGTGCGGCCGCGCGGCCACGCAGCTCGCGCTGCGGCCCACCGCCAGCGCGGCGCTGCCGATGACGCTCTTCGACGACGAATGGCGCGATCTCGACGACGATTGCGGCGATCCCGATCTGGCGGGCGTGCTCGGGGCCCTGGGCGCCGCGCTGGGGGTGCCCGCGGACGGCTGGGTCGATCAGGGCGGCGCGCTCACCTTCGAGGGCCTGGCCCGGGTCGCCAACGGCGGCGGATGCACCAACCTCACCGCCGCCGGCGTGCCGGACGTCAAGGTCCAGCTGGCCCTGCCCCGGACCGGCCTGGTCGCCTTCATCCGGGTCTGGGAGCTGGCCGACACGCAGTAACTCCGGCACGCCGGGCCCGCGCGCCGGCGGGCTGCTAGATTGGGCGGGATGCTCAGGTCCTGGTTCGCGGCTTCGCGTCTGCTCCCGGCACTGGCCCTGGCCCTCGCCGCCTGCTCCAGCAAGCGGCAGGCCTCGGTGGCACCACCCCCGCCGCCGGTGGCGAGGCCGGCGCCGGTCGCGAGCGGCAACGGCGAGCCGGCGACCCCGACCGATCCGCGCGAGGCCGCGCTGGCCACCATCGTCGATCACCTGTTCGAGGAGCGGCACCTGCTGCAGCACCCGATCGACGACGCGATCTCGAAGATCGCGTTGGCCGCGTTCCTCGAGCGCCTCGACCCCGGCAAGATGTTCCTGCTCGCCGCCGATCGCGCGGCGCTCGCGCCCTACGCCGATCAGATCGACGACGAGCTGCGGGCCGGCCGGCTCGACGTCGCCCACCTCGGCGCGGCCCGGCTGGCGGCCCGGATCGCGGTCATCGAGCCGATGGTCACCGAGCTCCTGGCGGCGCCGCTCGACCTCGCCAACGACGAGCTGCTCGAGACCGATCCCGACAAGCTGGCCCCGGCCGCGACCGAGGCCGAGCTGCGCGATCGCTGGCGCCAGCGGCTCGAGCTCGAGCTGCTCGATCGGACCGCGCCCGCCGACGATGCCAAGGTCGCCGCGACCCTGGCGCCGCTGGCCGAGCGCGAGACCAAGGCCCGGGCGGCGATGACCACCGCCTACCAGGGTCGGTTCGCGCGGCTGCGGGCCTACGACGTCAAGGACGCCGACGCCGATCTCATCAACGCGATCGCCAGCGCGCTCGATCCCCACACCGACTACCTGCCGCCGGCCGACAAGGCCAACTTCGACATCGCGCTGTCGGGCTCGGTCGAGGGCATCGGCGCGCTGCTGCGCGAGAAAGATCACTACGTCGAGATCCAGGAGCTGGTGCCGGGCGGCGCGGCCTGGCGCCAGGGCAAGCTCGGGCCCGGCGATCTCATCCTGTCGGTGGCCGCCGACAAGGCCGACCCGATCGACATCGCCGACATGCGCATCGAGGACGTGGTCAAGATGATCCGCGGGCCCAAGGGCACGACCGTGCACCTCAAGGTCAAGAAGCCGGCCGGCACCGAGGAGGTCATCGACATCACCCGCGACGTCGTCGTGATCGAGGCGGCCTACGCCCGCGGCGCGGTGCTCACCACCAAGGGCCTGCCGGCGATCGGCTACATCTACCTGCCCAGCTTCTACGGCGGCCAGGGCCGCGACGCCGCCACCGACGTCCGCAACCTGCTGATCGACCTCGGCAAGCGCAAGGTCGTCGGCGTCATCCTCGATCTGCGCGGCAACGGCGGCGGCCTGCTCGACGACGCGGTCGAGCTCGCCGGCCTGTTCATCGACGACGGCCCGGTGGTCCAGGTCCGCGGCGGCGACGGCGACACCCAGGTCCTGCGCGACGATCAGACCGGCACCTCGTACGACGGCCCGGTGGTGGTGATGGTCGATCACTTCAGCGCGTCGGCGTCGGAGATCGTCGCCGCCGCGCTGCAGGACTACAAGCGCGCGGTGGTGGTCGGCACCGGCCCGACCCACGGCAAGGGCACGGTGCAGTCGCTCAACAGCCTCGATCGCGCGACCGGCGGCCAGTTCGAGCTCGGCTCGCTCAAGCTGACAATCCAGCAGTTCTACCGGATCACCGGCTGGTCGACCCAACTCGACGGGGTCACCCCCGACGTCGTCCTGCCCGATCCCGCGGCCCACGTCGAGTCGGGCGAGCGGACCCTGCCCCACGCGATCCCGGCGTCGCACATCGATCCCGCGCCCCACACCGACTGGCTGGCGCCGTGGAAGCTCGACGTCCTCGCGCAGAAGAGCGCGGCGCGGGTGGCGAAGGAGCCGGTGTTCGCCAAGGTCGTGGCCTCGACCAAGGTGCTGCTGGCGCGCCGCACCGACACGGTGGTCCCGCTCGAGCGCACGAAGTTCGAGGCCCGGCGCAAGGCCCAGCACGACGAGCTCGAGGCGGTCATGCCCGATCTCGAGAAGGCCCCGGCCCGGTTGACCGTGACCTCGCTCGAGCCGCCCGCGCCGCCGTCGCCCGGGGGCCGCGCCGACGATCGCCTCACCAAGTGGAAAGATCAGCTCGCGCGCGACCCGTGGCTGGCCGAGGCCGCCCACGTCCTCGACGACGCCCGCCGCTAGCAGCCGTGCTCGGCACCGCGCAGTTGATCGCCACGGCTCTCGGCGTGGCCCTGATCGCGCTGGAGATCGTCTGGAGCCGCCGCGGCGGGCGCCACGGCTACCCGCTCGCCGACTCGGTCTGCAACGCGGTGATCGCGGTCAGCACGATCGGCTTCGGCACGATCATGGTGCTGCAGGGCGTCGACGTCCACCGCTGGCTCGACCGCCACGCGCCGCTGACCCTGTCCGCCGATCGGGTGTGGACCTGGGCGCTGGTGATCGTGGTCGTCGATCTGGTCTTCTACGTCAGCCACCGCGCGATGCACCGCTTCAACGTGCTGTGGACCGTGCACGCGGTCCATCACCAGAGCGCGCAGTACAACCTCCTGGTCGGGGTCCGGGTCGCGTGGTGCTCGGTCTACCTGAGCTGGGTCTTCTACCTGCCGCTGGCGATGGTCGGCATCACGCTGCCGATGACGCTGGCCGCGCGCGGCGTCGGCGCCGCCTACCAGTTCGTGCTGCACACCCGCGCGGTCGGTCGGCTCGGCCCGCTCGAGTGGGTGATGATGACGCCGTCGCACCACCGCGTGCACCACGGCACCGACGCCGGCTACGTCGATCGCAACTTCGCCGCGATGTTCATCGTCTGGGATCGCTGGTTCGGGACGTTCACGCCGGAGACCACCGAGCCGCACTACGGCACGGTCCCGCGGTTCGCCAGCACCAACCCGGTGTGGGCCAATCTGGTCGAGTGGGTGCGGCTGGTGCGGCTGAGCGCGCGGCTGCCTGGCTGGCGCGACAAGCTCGCGGTCTGGTTCCGGCGACCGAGCTGGACCCCGACGGCGCTCGGGCCCGAGGACGCGGCCGGTGGGTGACATCGCGCTGCCGTACCTGTTCGTGGGGCTGATGGCGCTCGAGTTCGCCTACAACCTCTGGCGCGCCAACGATCACCAGCAGCCACGCGACTCGGCGGTCAGCGTGCTGGTCGCGATCCCGCACTTCGCCGCGCTCGCGATCGTCCCGGTGGTGTGGGTGGTGCTGTACCGCGCCGCCGAGCCGCTGGTGCCGTGGCGGATCCCCGACGGCTGGTGGCTGTGGCCGGCCGGAATCGTGATCATGGACCTCGCGGCCTACTGGATGCACCGCTACCACCACGCGCTCAACATCACGTGGGCGGTGCACGCCGTCCACCACTCGAGCGACGAGCTGACCGTCACCACCGGCGCCCGCAGCTCGATGGCCGAGCCGCTGGTCAACGTGATCAGCGGCGCCTACCTGATCCTCGTCCTACCGGTCGCGCTCGGCCTGCCGCTGCCGGCCGCGGCGCTGGGCTGGATGGTCAAGGACACCTGGGGCTTCGCGGTCCACACCCGCAACATCGGCCGGCTCGGCCCGCTCGAGTGGCTCCTGGCCACGCCGTCGCACCACCGGGTCCACCACGCCACCAACCCGCGCTACCTCGGCAAGAACTTCGGCTTCGTGTTCATCGTGTGGGACCGGCTGTTCCGCACGTTCACGCCCGAGCGCGACGACGAGCCGCCGCGCTACGGCGTCGACGATCCGCCGCGCAGCCTGCGCCCGCTCACCGTCGCGTTCCATCACCTGGCCCGGCTCGCCGCCGACGCCCGCGACGCCCGCCGCTGGCGCGACCGGCTGCGGCTGTGGTTCATGCCCTCCGGCTGGCGCCCCGTCGACGCCCGGCCGCGCCCACCGCGCGCGCGCGCACCCTACCGGCCGCCGGTCCCGCCCGGTCTGTACCCGGTCGCGGCCCTGCAGCTCGTCTACACCGGCGCGCTGCTGTGGTACCTCGCGGCGACGATGGCGACGTCGTCGGTCGCCGCCAACCTCGCCGTGCTCGGCTTCGTCGTGCTCGGCACCGCCGCCACCGGTGAGTTCTTCGAGCGCTCGCCGCGCTTGCTCGGGCTCGAGTCGCTGCGCGCCGCGCTGGTCGCCGGCATGCTGGTCATGACCGGGCGATGGTTCGGCCGGGAACCGGACAGCGCGGTGGTCGGCCTGATGGCCCTCGGCGTCGTCAACCTGCTGGCCGCGGCCTGGGTCGATCGCGCGACCATCGGCCCGCCCAACCACGCCTGACCGCGCGCTTGACCGCCCCGGCGATCCGCGCGATCACGGCCGCGGAGGTGATCACGATGGAGCTGCCGAAGGTCGCGAGCGAGATGGCGAGATTGACCGAGCTGTTCGTCGGGACCTGGCACGGCGACGAGACCCTGTATCCGTCGGCGTGGGATCCTGCCGGCGGGCCTGCGACCGGGACCTGGACGGTGCGGCCCGGCGCCGACGGGTTCTGCCTGCTGGTCGAGTACGACGAGGCGCGCGATGGCGTGGTCCAGTACCGCGGCCACGGCGTCCACGGCTTCGATGTCTTCGAGCTCGGCTTCTACGCCTACTGGTTCGACAACATCGGCTCGATGCCCAAGGCCGGGGCCAGGGCCACCCTCGACGGCAACCGCTACTCGTACGTCGAGCAGACGCCGATGGGCGCGAGCCGCTTCACCTACGAGTTCACCGGCGACGAGTTCACGCTCGCGATCGACCGCGCGCCCGACGGCACGACCTGGGCGCCGATGCACGCGGGCCGCTACCGCCGGACCTGAGCCGGCGCCGCGCGCTCGAGCGCCCACGCCGCCGCGATGCCGACGCCGTACGCGACCAGGTCCCAGCCGTCGAACGTGCTGCCGAGCGTCATCGTCCCGACGACGTCCGTGGGCGCGGTCGCGACGACCTGACGCAGCTCGATCGCCAGCGCGAGTGCCGCCGTGAGCGCCGCGC
>JAYVSF010000614.1:0-3648 GCA_043775605.1 Myxococcales bacterium | reverse complement strand
CGCCGCCACCCAGCAGCAGGTCGACGGCTGGTTCGCGGACGCCACCAACCAGTTCGTCGACGGCGATTACAAGGGCGCCAACAAGAAGCTGAACCAGATCTGGGGCGTGCTGCAGTAGCTGCATCCCCGGCCCGAGCCGCAGGCTAGGGCGGGGTGACGGTGCCCGAGGCGTCGGACGCTGCGTCGGGCGCCAGCGCGGTGCCGGCGATGATCGCGCCGCCGAGCACGACCGCGGAGAAGCCGGCGACCGCCCACCAGCGACGGTACCAGGCTGGATCGCGGGCCACGCCGCGGACCGCCGCGGGGCCGAGCTTGGGATCGGTGGCGCTCATCGCGGTGTCGATGCCGGCGTAGCGCACCAGCTCGGCGTCGATCTGCGTGGTCGCCTCGAACTCGATGTCGACGAAGCGGACGAAGTCGCGGGCGTCGGGGTGGGTGACCCGCAGGGCGTGGGCGCCGACCGCGAGCGTGGCCGGCGCCAGCGGGGTCTTGCCCAGGCGACGGCCGTCGACGAACACCACCGCGCCGTCGATCGCGCTGGCGATCTTCAGGCTGCCGACGTCGCGCGCGGGATCGACCAGGCGGACCACCGCGGCCCGCAGCTCGCTCGCCGTCGCGGCCAGCGGCGCCTGGGTCCGCCGCAGCTCCTTGCCGGTGCCGACGTCGACCAGCTCGAGGTACACGACCTGGACGTCGCCAAGGCCGCCGACCTCGCCGGCGATGACCTGGCTGGCGCCGACCAGGGTGCCGAGCTCGGCCAGGCAGGCGTCGTCGCCCTCGCACGCGCGCAGGGCCGGCTGCTTCGACGCCTTGACCTTGGCGGTGACCTGGGCCGGCGAGATCACGATCAGCCCGGCCCGGCCCAGCTCGGTGGTGAGCTCGGCCTCGAGCTTGCCGGCGGCGGGCGCCCGGGCGTCGCCGTCGAGCGCGGCCAGCGGCACCAGGGCCACGGTCGCACCCGGCACCGGCGGTGGCGTGGGCCGCACCGGCTGGGCGGTCGCGGTCACCGTCGACCACAGCACCAGCGCCGCCGCCAGGCCCGCGCCGCGGCCCGCGCTCACTGACAGCCTCCGTTGGCGCACGAGACCACGGTCGGCTGGCCGAGTTCGCGGCCGATCGCGACGCCGGCGGCGACCGCGACCACGCCGACGCCCACGTACACCCAGGGCGCGCTGTACCAGGGCCGCCGCCGGGACCGGATCACGACCGCCGGGCCGATCGGCGCGGCGGGCAGGACGCTGGCCAGCCGCACCGTCACTCGCGACGCCTTCTGGAAGCGCACGGCGATCGTGTCCTCGAACGGACGATAGCCATGGGCCTCGACCCGCAGCGTGTGATCGCCGAGCGGCAGCCGCGCGATCGGCCCCGGCAGCGGGGTCATGCCGATGCGCTGGCCGTCGACCATCACCGCGGCGCCGATGAGATCGCTCAGCACGACGATCGAGCCGTGGAGCTGATCGGGCGCCAGCAGGCGGTAGGCAGCGACCCGGATGGCGTCGATCAGCTCGTCGGGGCTGCCGCGCAGCGGGTCGGTCGCGATCCGCCGGATCTGCCGGGCGCCGGCGACGTCGACCACCTTGATGTTGAGGATGTAGCTGTCGCCCATCGAGGCCACGGTGCCGGCGACGATGACCTCGACGCCGAGCCGCTTGCCGATCGCGGCCAGGCAGCGATCGTCGCCGGTGCATGCGCCGAGGGCCGGCTCGGCGGCGATCGCGCGCTCGAGATCGCGGCGGCCGGGCAGCGGGCTGGCGGCGAGCCGGCCGAGCTCCATGCGGAACAGCGTGTCGAGGCGCCCGACCAGCTCGGCGTCGAGGCCGAGCGAGTCGATCCGCCAGACCGCGATCTTCTGAGTCAAGGCTGCCTCGGGCGCGAGGTCGGCGGCGTCACCGGCGGGTGCCGGCGTCGGCGTGGGTGCCGGGACCGGCTGGCCCGCGGCCGGCGCGAACGGCGCCATCAGCGCGAGCAGCGCGAGCCCGACGGCAGCGAGTCGGCGCGGGCGAGGTGGCAGCAAGGCCGCCGATCCTACACCAGGTGGCGGACAGCCCCCATGGTACGGTCATCGCATGGGCGGTCGACGGCATGCGCATCCCCACCTCGGCCGCGTCGTCAGCGGCCGCCTGGTCGCGGTCCTCGTCAGCGTCGTGCTCGCGGGCCCGGGCTGCTCGTCGCTGTCGATCGCGCGGGTCCAGCCAGAGAACGTCGCGGTCGGCCCCGGGCTGCGGCCGATCGCGGTGATCCAGGCCAACGCGATCAGCGGCTACGTCGCGTTCGTGCCGCTGCCGGGCGGGGTCAGCCTCGATCGCGTGGTCAATCGCATGCTGATCGTCGCGGCCAAGACCATCGGCGCCGACAAGGTCGCCAACCTGGTCTTCGAGCAGACGCCCGACGGTGGAATCTGGGCGATCCGCAAGCTGCTGGGCTGGCGCTCGGCCCAGGCCTCGGGCGTCGCCGTGCAGATCGAGGCCGCGCCCGCCGATCCCCGCGCCGACGACGGCCCCGAGCCGGCACCGACGCCACCGCCACCATGAATCAGGCCAGCGCGCTCTCGACCAGCTTGGCCAGCAGCGCGAGGTCGGCCGGGCCGAGCCGGGCGCGCGCGAGGTACGGCACCGCGTGGCTGGGCGCCGGCACGGTCAGCGCGATGTCGGTCAGGTAGTGCTGGTTGAGCGCGCGCCGGGCCCGCGCCATGCCGGCCTGGGCGGCGACCGCGTCGAGCGGCGGCGTCGGGGGCGCGGCATCGAGCGCGGACAGGACCCGCGCTCCGGCCGAACCGGCCGGCAGGTGATCGCTGGCGACCTGGTTGACCAGCACCCGCTGCGGATGGATGCCGAGCGCCTCGAGCTGACCGGCCAACTCGCGCGCCTCGGTCGCCGGCATCTCCTCGGCGAGGGTCACCAGCACCGCCGCCGTCCGCGCCGGGTCGCGCAGCAGGAGCTGGTTGCCGCGCGCGCCGGGCGACAGCGGGCCCTCGGGCACAGTCTCGAGGATCACCCACGGGATCCGCAGCATCGACATGCTGTGACCGGAGGCCGGCATGTCGAACACGACGGTGTCCCAGACCGGCCGCCCGCGGTGCTCCTCGGTGGTGTGGTACCAGGCCTTGCCGAGGATGGCGTAGTCGTCGAGCCCGGGGATGGCGCGCAGGAAGGCGCGGGTGATCCGGTTCTCGAAGATCAGCTCGTAGACCTTCTGGAACTTGAGGATCATCAGCCCGTACTCGCGCAGCGCGGCCGCCGGGCTGGTGTTGATCCCCCACAGGCCCGGCGCCAGCTCCGACGGCGCGTGGGCCAGCGGCGGTCGGCCGAAGTACTCGCCGACCCGATCGGCGGCGTTGCTCTGGTAGAGCAGGGTCTTGCGACCGCGGCGGGCACACGCCAGTGCGATCGCCGACGCCATCGTGCTGCGGCCGACGCCGCCCTTGCCGAGGACGAGGATGAGCTTCCGGTCGAGCAGGCTCAAGGCGCGGAACTCTAGCAGGAATCGCGGTGGCGCCCGCTGCGCGGGTCAGGCGCGGACGCCGCTCGATCGACGCTCACAGGGTTGGCCGAAACCAACCCTGTGTCATCGATCGATCGGCCCGGCACCAGCGTGCCGGCCCGATCTGTACGGAATCAGAGTCGAGGGTTGGCCGTCGCGCGCGGGCGA
>JAYVSF010000613.1:0-2692 GCA_043775605.1 Myxococcales bacterium | reverse complement strand
CGCGAAGGTCTTGGCGATCAGTGTGCCGACTGGCATCGCGAAGGTGCCATCGCTCCAGGTCATCGCCAGGCCCGGCGGCAGCCACAGCCAGCGCTGCTTGTCGGTGTAGTCCGAGAACAGCGGCGTGTTGAGTTCGTAGGGCCAGAGCCCCGCGGTCGGCGCCTGCGCGACGACGTCGGTGAACAGTCGGTAGGTCGACAGCCGCTTGCACAGGGCGCCGGTCGTCGGCACGCCCACGCCAGCGCCGTCGGCCACCACGCAGGTCTCGGCCTCGGGCGCGACCCCGTCGTCGCCACCGCAGGCCGCGAGCGTGAGCGCCAGACCGGCCAGCGCCCAGATCGGGCGCCAGGGCGTCACGGCAAGACCACCGCGGGCAGCGGCGGGTGCGAGCAGGCGTGCGGCGTGGCATCGCGGCTGGGCACCGGAAGCTCGCCGGTCGGGAAGTTGAGGTTGACGAAGTCGGCGTCGCCGTTGTTCTGCAGGCAGATCTTGAACGCCTCGGTCAGGTGGCCCATACCATCGACCCTCATCGGATCGGCGACGCCGTCCCAGATCATGTCGGGCACGACGATCGGCGCCGCCATGATCTCGGTCATGCCCTGGACCAGCAGGAAGCCGAGCGGCCCGGTCGGGTTGGTTGACGTCCCGCTGACCCGGTTGTCGTGGAAGTGGATCGCGTCGGAGAACGGGTTGTACAGCGGGTCGTTGATCGGGTTGCCGGTGATGAGGTAGCTGACCACCGCCAGGTTGACGCTGTCGTGACCGACGATGTCGTTGTCGAAGATCTCGACCTCGTGAGCCGCGATGGTCGCGATGCCGGTGCCGGCCGGCACGTTGCCGACGATGTTGCCGGCCGGGGCGAAGTTGGCGGTGTTGTTGCCGTGGATGTTGTTCTTGTAGACCCGGGTGCCGTGGCCGTTCTTGATCTGCAGGCCCGGCAGGTTGAAGACCAGCACGCCGCCGGTGTTGGCGGTCGACTCGTTGTCGTGGACGTCGGCGCGGGTCGAGTTCTCGATCTCGATGCCGGCGACGTTCTGGCGCGCCAGGTTGTGCTGGACCACGATGTTGTCGGACTGACCGACGTAGATGCCGGCGTCGGACGCGCCCCGGACCTCCGAGCCCTCGATGAGCACGTTCTTGCACTGCACCGGGTACAGGCCGTAGCTGCCGTTCTCGGCTCGCGGCTCGCCGGTCCACTCGATCCGCACGGTGTCGGCGGTGACGCCGTCGGCGCCCTCCCACTTGATCGCGTCGCCGGGGGTGTCCTCGACCGCGAGCTGCTCGACCTTGGTGCCGTCGGAGGTGATGAGGATGCCCTGGGCGCCGCCCGACGCGGCGAAGTTGAGGACCACGCCGCCGGTGCGGTCGGTGCCGGTGCCGCGCAAGGTCACGCGGTCGACCGCCAGCGACAGATCGCGATCGACGTCGTAGACGCCGGCGGTGAAGCCGAGGGTGTCGCCTGGCTGGGCCTCGATGAACGCGGTCTGGAGGTCGGCGCCGGTCGCGTCCGCCGGGATCACCGTGCACGACCCGGTGACGCCGTCGCACGCGTTGGCCGGCGGGCTGTTGTCGCCGCAGGCCGCGAGCAGCGAGACAGCGGGGGCGACGGCGAGGGCGGCGGTGAGGACGGGACCGGCGAAGCGGAGGCAGTGGTGGCGCATGAGACCTCTTGAGGTGCGCTCACCACGGTGCCCGTCGCTGCCGCCGCCGTCAACCGCCTACCGTCGTCGTGGCCAGGGCACGATAACCCTCTCAGCGCCCCTCGTGGCCGGTCCGCCAGGTCTCGATCAGCAGATCGATCAGGCCCTCGCGGCTCACGGTCAGGTAGATCACGGCCAGGGTCGTGGCCACCACGGTCGCGACGTGGACGAGTTGGCCGACCAGCGCCCGGTGAGCGCCAGCCGCGCGCGCCACCGCGCCCGAGACCCAGGAGATCGCCACCGCGCCGAGGAGGATCGACTCGGCGGCGCGGGCCGCGAGCGGGTTGCCGGTCTCGCCGATGAAGACCAGCGCGGCCGCGACCGGCACCAGATAGGCGACCTCGATCGGCGGCGGCCACAGCCCGCGCAGCCCCGCCGGCCAGGAGCCGCGTCGACGGCGCAGCGCGACGAGGGCGGCGATCGCGGCCAGCGCCAGGGCCAGCCCCGCCACCCAGGCCCACGCCCGCTGCTGGAGCGAGCGATCGATGGTCGCGATCGCCTGGGCCCGTGCGCCGGCGGCGATCTCGTCGGGCGGCTCGAGCGCGACCAGGGTCGCCCGGGCCCGGCCCAGCTCGCCGAGCACGCGCCAGCCCCCGGCCTCGCCCATGCCCGCGCGAAAGCGCTCGTCGGGCGTGCGCGCGGCGACCCGCGCCCGCCGGTACCAGATCGCGGCCGCCAGGTGATCGCCGGCGCGGCGCGAGGCCTCGGCCAGCCAGATCGCCGCCGCCACCCAGCGCGGGTAGGCCAGGTTGCGGTCGAGCAAGACCGCCATGGCCGGTCGCGCGCTCGGATCGCCGCCAGCCGCGGCCAGGACCAGCCGCTCGTATTCGGCGGCGACCGGATCCCAGCGGCCGTCGGCGCCACCGGCGAGATCGAGCGCGGCCAGGCGGGCCTCGGCCAGGCGGGTCGAGCGCGCGCCCGGATGCTCGGCCAGCACCCGGCGGTAGAAGCCGCGGGCGGCGGCGAGGTCGCCTTGCCGCTCGGCTACCGAG
>JAYVSF010000612.1:0-4166 GCA_043775605.1 Myxococcales bacterium | reverse complement strand
GATCGGGCGCGACGCATCGATCCGCGCGGTCGAGGCCGCGGCCAAGGACGACAACCAGATCGTCGTCGTGCCCCAGCGCAACCCGGCGCAGCGCGACGTCACCGCCCGCGATCTGGTCGAGATCGGCGTGCTCGCCGAGATCGTGCAGGTGGTCAAGCACTCGCCGGGCCGGTTCACCGCGGTGATCCGCTTCGTCCGCCGGGTCCACGTCGACGCCGTGGTCGCGACCGAGCCGTTCATGGTCGCGGCGGTGTCGCCGATCCAGCTCACCCCCAGCGTCGCGCCCGAGCAGCTCGCCGCCGACGCCAAGCTCGCCCGCGAGCACCTCGCGATCCTGATCGGCGAGGCCCACGCCGGCAAGGAGAGCAAGGAGGCCAAGGAAGGCGGCAAGGAGAAGGAGGCCAAGGAGGCCAAGGAGGCCAAGGAGGCCAAGGAGGCCTACCGCGGCGGCTTCGACAGCGCGCGCGACGCCCTGGCCGCCCTCGCCGCGGTGACGGATCCCGATCTGGTCGTCGATCACGCCGCGCCCTACGTCGACATCGACCGCGACGACCTGCTCGCGCTCCTGCTCGAGCTTGATCCGGCCCGGCGGCTGGCCCGCATCCTGCCTCCGCTCGAGCGGCGGGCGGCGGTGCTGCGGCTCAAGGGCGAGATCGGCGCCGAGCTCGAGACCGAGTCGTCGCGCACCCACCGCGAGAAGGTGCTGCGCGACCGGATGAAGCAGATCCAGGAGGAGCTGGGCGAGGGCGACGAGAACGCCGAGGTCGACGAGCTGCGCGACCGGGTCGCCGCGTCGAAGATGCCCGACGACATCCGGGCGGTGGCCAAGAAGCAGCTGTCGCGGATGGCCGGCATGGCCACGGCGTCGCCCGAGTTCTCGATCGCCCGGACCTACGTCGAGAACCTGCTCGACATCCCGTTCGGCATCTACACCGAGGACCGGATCGACGTGCAGGCGGCCCGCGCCATTCTCGAGGCCGAGCACGCCGGTCTCGACAAGATCAAGAAGCGCATCCTCGAGTTCATCGCGGTGCGCAAGCTGGCCCCGAACCGGCACGGACCGATCCTGCTGTTCGTCGGCCCGCCCGGCGTCGGCAAGACCTCGCTCGGCCGCTCGATCGCGGCGGCGCTCGGCCGCAAGTACGTCCGGGCCTCGCTCGGCGGCGTGCGCGACGAGGCCGAGATCCGCGGCCACCGCCGCACGTACATCGGCGCCCTGCCCGGCCGCATCATCACCGGCCTCAAGAAGGCCGGCTCGATGAACCCGGTGTTCGTCCTCGACGAGATCGACAAGATGACCGCCGACATGCGCGGCGATCCGGCGGCGGCCATGCTCGAGGTCCTCGACCCCGAGCAGAACAAGGACTTCGCCGACCACTACGTCGAGGTCGCGGTCGATCTGTCGAAGGTCATGTTCCTGTGCACGGCCAACTCGCTCGACAGCATCCCTGGGCCGCTGTTCGACCGCATGGAGCTCATCGAGCTGCCCGGCTACACCTCGCTCGAGAAGCTGCAGATCGGCAAGCGCCACCTCCTGCCCAAGCAGATCGCCGAGCACGGCATCCACAAGGACCAGCTGACGGTCACCGACGAGGCCATGCTGGCGGTCATCCACGGCTGGACCCGCGAGGCCGGCGTCCGCAACCTCGAGCGCGAGCTGGCGTCCCTCTGCCGCGCGACCGCGGTCCGGCTGGCCAACGGCGAGCCGGGGCCGATCGACCTCGGGATCGCCGACCTCGACACCCTGCTGGGGCCGGCCAAGGTCAGCTCCGACGTCGCCGAGCGGCGGCCCGAGGTCGGAGTGATCACCGGCCTGGCCTGGACCCCGACCGGCGGCGACATCATGTTCATCGAGGCCCGGACCTACCAGGGCAAGGGCGAGCTTCGGCTGACTGGCCAGCTCGGCGACGTGATGAAGGAGAGCGCGACCGCGGCCCACACCTGGGTGCGCGCCAACGCCGCGCGGCTCGGCATCAGCCAGGACAAGATCGCCAACAGCGACATCCACGTCCACCTGCCGCAGGGCGGCGTGAAGAAGGACGGGCCGTCGGCGGGCGTGGCCCTGACCTGCGCGCTGGTGTCGACGCTGTCGGGCCGGCCGATCCGCAACGACGTCGCCATCACCGGCGAGATCGACCTGCGCGGCCACGCCCTGCCGGTCGGCGGCATCAAGGAGAAGCTGCTCGCCGCTCACCGCGCCGGGATCAAGGTCGTGTTCGTGCCGGCCCGCAACGACAAGGACCTCATCGAGATCCCGGCCGAGGTCAGGAACGAGCTCGACATCCGGCTGATGACCAAGATCGACGACGCGCTGGCGGTGGCGCTCGAGCCAGCGCCGGTCAAGGGCGAGCCCGAGCCCGGGCTGCCGCCGCCGACCCCGCCGGTGTCGCCGGCCGTCGGCGACCGCCTGCCGTCCTGAGCCGCGAGGCCGCCGAGGCGGCGGGCTACAGAGACCGGTCGGAGCTCTCGTCGTCGAAGCGATCGAGGGCGCCGAGGTGGGGCACGCCCTCGGGGGCGGTGGTCTCGGCCCGGCGGTAGGCGCGCCGCGGCGAGACCTCGTCGGAGTCGGGCCGCGCCGGGGTCAGGGCCCGACGGACCCGCTCGACGACGGCGGCGATGTCGCGCGGCTCGAGCAAGAGCGCGTCGACCCCGAGCTTGCCGGCCAGGGCCGGGGCCCGAGACCACGACGACACCCAGATGCGGGCCACCGGCAGCCGCGCCGCGTCGAGCGCGATCACCAGGGTACGGGCCAGCTCCCACGGCGGATCGTCGAGCAGGACCAGGTCGGCGCCACCGTCGAGGTAGGGCTCGCAGCCGGCGATCGTCGAGCACCGCACGACCCGGTAGCCGGCGTCCTCGATGGCGGCCTGGTAGTCGACCTCGCCCCGCGCGCGTGGCGAGTACAGGAGCACGGTCGGGGTGTAGGGCATCGGATACCGGGAATGTGGCGGCGACCGCGGGTAGCGCGCTCGCGGCGGCCGGTGCGCGCCGGGGTACCGACGCGGGCCGATCAGCGCGGGGCGAGCCGGTAGACGTCGCCGGTCAACGACAGGAGGTACAGCTCGCCGTCGTGGTCGACGCCGAACGACGATAGCTGCGACAGCGTGCCGTCGGGATCGAGCGCGGCCTTCCAGTCCCAGTGGTCGCGGATGCCGTCGGCAGCCCAGCGGAAGCTGCGGATGAAGCCGGTGCAGAAGTCGGCGTAGAAGTAGCGGCCGGTCAGGGCCGGCAGCGCCTTGCCGCGATAGACCAGGCCGCCGGTGATCGAGCAGCCGACGTCGTGGCCGTAGTCGGTGACCGGCGGGGTGAACGCGCTGCGATCGCAGCGGTCGCGGTCGAAGCAGTGCCGGCCCTCGGCCACGCTCCAGCCGAAGTTGTGGCCGGTGAGGTGGCCGGCCGGGACGACGTACACCGACTCCCACAGGTTCTGGCCGACGTCGCCGATGTAGAGATCGCCGGTGGCGGCGTCGAAGCTGTAGCGCCACGGGTTGCGCAGGCCCTTGGCCACGATCTCGGGCCGCGCCCCGGGGGTGTCGACGTCGAGCCGCAGCATCTTGGCCAGCAGCTTGGTGTCGTCCTGGCCGGCGTGGCGCGGGTCGCCGGCGTCGCCGCCATCGCCGAGGCCGATCCACAGCCGGCCGTCGGGGCCGAACACCAGGTTGCCGCCGTTGTGGTTGGAGTACGGCTGCTCGATCGTGAAGACCTCGCGCGCGGTGGCGGGGTCGACGACGTCGGGATCGCTGGCCGAGAGCTGGTACTCGACGACGTGGGTGTCGCCGGCGCGGTCGGTGACGTCGACATAGAGCTTGTGGTTGGTGGCGAAGTCGGGGTGGAACGCGAGGCCGAGCAGGCCCTGCTCGTTGCCGTGCGAGAGCGCGACGCGGAGATCGAGCGCGGGCCGGGGCGCGAGCGAGCCGGCCTCGAGCACCCGGATCCGGCCGGGCTGCTCGACGATGAACAGCCGGCGCCGGGGATCGCCCGGGGCCGGCACCAGCGCGAGCGGGCGGTCGAGGCCGCTGGCGACCACCGCCAGCCGCAGCGAGCCGGCCAGCTCCGCCGGCGGCAGGCCGAGCGCCTCCGACGGCGGCGGGCCGACCGGAGCCGGGGCGACGTCGGGTGTCGGCGGTGCGGCGGCCGGCGTCGGGGGCGCGACCGCGACCGCGTCA
>JAYVSF010000611.1:0-5390 GCA_043775605.1 Myxococcales bacterium | reverse complement strand
CGGATGACGGTCAGGCGCAGAGCGGCTACAACACCGCCTGCTTCCTGGTGTCGGCGCACAACGACCCGCCGCGCGCGCCGGTCCTCAACAACCCGTCGGACAACATGGGCGCGACGACCACGACGCCGGTGTTCTCGTGGATGCTTGCCAACGACCCCGAGGGCGACCACGTCACCTACGACATAGAGGTGCGAGACGAGGTCGGCGCGCTGATCGGCGCCACCACGGGGGTGACCTGCACGATCACCACGATCATGCCCGCGCTCACCGACGGCGCGGTCTATGCCTGGCGGGCGCGGGCCACCGATCGCTGGGGCGCGTCGAGCGCGTACTCGCAGGACAACGTGTTCACGGTCAACGCACCGCACGGTGAGCCTGACACCGGCCCCCTCGGCGGCGGCTGTCAGGCGAGCGACGGACCGGGCAGCGGCGTCCTCGTCGGGCTCGTGCTCGGCGTCGCCGCGCTCCTTCGACGGCGCCGCCTCGGTCACCGCGGCCGGGCCGTGATCGTCGGCCTCGGCGTGGTCGCGGCCAGCCCGCACGCCCGCGCCGACAACGCGCCTCCCCCGCCGCCGACCTTGCTGGCACCGCAGCACGGCACCGTGATCCGCGAGCTGCGGCCCGACCTCGTCCTCCTCGACGTCGTCGACCCCGACTCGGGCGCGGTGGTCTACGACTGGGACCTGGCCCGCGATCCGGCCTTCACCCAGCTCGTCGAGGGCGGGCGCAACCAGCCACGGAGCGGTGAGACTCGTGCCTTCCACCTCGCGTATGACCTGGAGGAGGACCACCCCTACTGCTGGCGCGCCCGCGCCGATGACGGCCAGGCCGCGAGCCCGTACCGCACGGCGTGCTTCGCGGTCTCGGCCAGGAACGACCCACCGAGCGTGCCGATCCTCGTCGGTCCGACCGATGGTGCCATCGTGCGCACGAATGATCCGTGGCTCCGGTGGGCGCCGGTGATCGACCCCGAGGGCGACGACGTGACCTATGACGTCGAGCTGGAGGACGACCTCGGCAACCCGATCGCCTCGGCCACCGGGATCGGCTGCATCGAGTCGAACGTGGCCGGCCGGCTCACCAACCACTGGCCCTACCAGTGGCGGGTGCGCGCGACCGACCCCGCGGGTGCGTCGAGTGGTTTCTCGGCGCCGAGTCGCTTCCAGATCGATGCCCCGGTCGAGATCAACAGCGTCGACGTCGACATTCGCGACGGTGGCTGCCAGTCGAGCCGGGCTCCGGGCCCCGGCGCGCTCGTCGGCGTCGGGCTGGCGCTCGCCGGGCTCATCCGCCGCCGTGGCGTGCGATGATAGCGGCTCGCCGGGGGGCGGCAGTCCGTCGCGCTCCCACTGGATTCTCCCGCGGAGGTACCCATGAAGCGTTCCCTGATCGCGATGTTCGTCATGACCACCCTCGGCCTCGTCGGTTGCGGCAAGGGCGGCAGCGCCGATCCGGTCGCCAAGATGAAGGGCTACCGCGACCAGATGTGCGCGTGCGCCAAGGCGGACAAGCCCGGCAACTGCCTCCCCAAGATCAACGTCGGCAAGAAGCAGTGGGAGGAGGGCCTCAAGGAAGGGGCCATGACCCCGGCCCAGCAGACCGAGTTCGACGCCGCCGACAAGGAGTTCAGCGCCTGTCGCGACGCGGGCAACGCGAAGTAGCGCGCCAGCGCCGCCGGTCGAGGTCAGGTCAGCGGCAGGCTGCCGATGAAGTCGGTCTTGCCGACCGGCACGCCGTTGTGGCGCAGGATCGAGTACGCGGTGGTCAGGTGGAAGTGGAAGTTGGGTAGCGCGAAGTGATCGAGGTAGTCGCCGCCGCGCATGCCCAGGCCGCCCATCCAGCTGTGCGCGCAGCGCCGGTCCTCGGCGCCGACGAAGTCGTCGGGGCTGAAGCTCGCCAGGTACTCGAGGCAGGTCTTGATCCGGGCCCGCAGCTCGTCGACGGTCTTCTCGGTGTCGGGGTGCGACGGCGGCTCCTTGCCGGTCAGCTTGGCCACGGTGTACTTGGCCTGATCACACGCGCCCTGGATCTGCTTGCGCAGCGGGTACGGATCGGGGGCCTGGCGGGCCTCGACCAGAACCTCGCGATCGAACTTCTTGGTCTCGGCCAGCGCGCTGGCCTTGTCGAGCCAGTGATCGAGGTTGGTCAGGAACTTGGTGAAGATCGGGACGGTCGCGTCGTACAGATTCATGGTGCGAAGGCTACCGCGTGACCGGCCGGGCGCGCACCACGCCAGCGTACACTTGCCCCATGAAGCTGATGAGCCTGGCGCTGACCGGCGCCTGCGTCGTCCTCGGGCTCGGGCTCGCGCTCGGCCCCCGACCGGCGTCCGCCAACATGGCCGCGCCGCCGCCGCCGGCCAGGGTCAGCGGCCTCAGCTCCGTCGGCCGGCCGACGCTGCTCGAGGTCAAGGCCGCCGATCTGGTCATCGACTGCTCCGCCGGCACCTCGGCCTGTCGGCTCGAGGTCACCTACCAGCTCCACAACCCGGGCCCGACCACCGCCGGCGGCACCGCCGCGTTCTACGCGGTCGACACCGACGACGTCGTCGTGACCGTCGACGGTCAGCCGGGCGGCCTGCCGCTGACCGACGCCGCCGCGGCCGAGTTCGACCAGACCGTGATCGCCGCCAACGGCGCCGAGGTCGACCCGTCGCGCTACCAGGATCGGATGAGCCGCCACGGCTTCGCGGTCTCGCTCGCGCCCGACGCCAGCGCGCAGATCGTGGTCACCGGGACGATCCATCCCACCGAGCGCCACCGCTACTACATGGCCATCCCGGCCGGCCCCGCGCGCCATCGCCTGTTCGTCCACGGCGGCCGCACCGATCGCCGGATCAAGCTCCACTACTTCGTCGCGCCGATCCGGACCTGGACCGGCTTCCCGGCCGAGATGACCTTCACCCTCACGCACCCGGCGAGCTGGATCGCCACGGTCGACGGCGCCACCGGCCTCGACGCCGTGCGCACCGGCGGCCTCACGGTCCACCACGGCCGGATCGCGACCAGCGAGCCGCGCCTCGCGATCGAGCTCGAGACCTCGGCCCGCGAGCCGATCCACGCCGGGCTCGTGCTCGGGCTCGGCGGCCAGGTCGACGACGCCACCGGCGTGCGGGTCCGGGCCGGTGTCGAGGCCGGCCGCGGCGCGTACCTGGCGTCGCTGGCGGTCGAGGTCGAGCGCGGCGACTCCACGGGCGTCGTGATCGTCCCGGCCGTGACCGCGGCCTCGCCGTGGCTCCTGATCATCCCGTCGATCGGCCTCGGCGTCGGCGTCCCGATCCGGCTGCGGCCCACGACCACGATCGGCGCCCGCTTCCTCGCCGACCTCCACTTCGGCCCGGTCGGCATGATGATGGCCCTCGACTACTACCCCAGGATGGCCGCCTCCGATCCTCGCCGGTTCGAGGTCTCGCTCCTCGCCCAGCTCGCCCTGTGACGGACCGCCGAACCATGGACGCCACCCCGACGCCGCCCGCCGACGCGCCACCCGCGCGCATGCCGCGCCAGATCCCGTTCATCATCGCCAACGAGGGCTGCGAGCGCTTCAGCTTCTACGGCATGCGCAACATCCTGGTGACCTTCCTGGCCACCAGCGTGATGTTGTCGGCGCTGCCCGCCGATCAGCGCGAGGGCCAAGCCAAGCAGATCCTCCACACCTTCATGATGGGGGTGTACTTCTTCCCGCTGCTCGGCGGCTGGATCGCCGATCGCTTCGCCGGCAAGTACCGCACCACGTTCTGGCTCAGCCTCGTGTACTGCGGCGGACAGGGCCTGCTGGCGTCGTCGGAGTTCAGCAAGCCCGGCTTCTACGGCGGCCTCCTGCTGATCGCGATCGGCTCGGGCGGCATCAAGCCGCTGGTCGCGTCGTTCGTCGGTGATCAGTTCGACCAGACCAACAAGCACCTGGCCCGGCTGGTCTTCGACGGCTTCTACTGGATCATCAACTTCGGCTCGCTGTTCGCGTCGCTGATCATGCCGCGGCTGCTCAAGGACGCGGGGCCGGCGTGGGCGTTCGGCCTGCCCGGCGTCCTGATGTTCCTGGCCACGGTCGCGCTGTGGTCGGGGCGCAAGCGCTACGTGATGGTGCCGCCGGCGCCGGCCAACCCGGACTCGTTCCTGCGGGTGGCGTGGACCGCGCTGACCACGCCCGCGTCGGGCCGCGCCAACCTCGGCTTGATCACCGCGGCGGTGTCGATCGCGCTGGCGATCCCGTTCGCGGTCGCCGCGGTCGGCTCGCTCGCGCTCGGCGACGAGGGCTGGCTGTTCTCGTACGTGCCGGCGGTCAAGGCCTGCCTCGCGGTGGTGCTGGTCCTGGTCGGCGTGTGCGGCGGCGCCGCGCTGCAGCTCGACCGCGCCCGCCCGCACCATCCGGCCGCCGCCGTCGATGGCGTGCTCGCCGTGCTGCGCGTGCTGATCGTCTTCGCCCTGGTCACGCCGTTCTGGTCGCTGTTCGATCAGAAGGCCTCGACCTGGGTGATCCAGGCCGGCGGCATGACCAAGCCGTCGTGGTTCGAGCCGGCCCAGATGCAGGCGCTCAACCCGGCGCTGGTGCTGCTGCTCATCCCGTTCAACAACCTCGTCCTGTACCCGGCGCTCAAGCGGCGCGGCATCGTCCTCGCGACGCTGACCAAGATGACGATCGGCATGAGCCTGGCCGGGCTGGCCTACGTCATCGTCGGCGTCATGCAGGTCACGATGGACGGCGGCACCACGCTGCCGGTCACCTGGCAGATCCTGCCCTACGCGTTCCTGACCATGGGCGAGGTGCTGGTGTCGGCGACCGGCCTCGAGTTCGCCTACAGCCAGGCCCCGCTGGCGATGAAGGGCGTGATCATGGCGTTCTGGAGCCTGGCGGTCACCGTCGGCAACCTGTGGGTGCTGATGGCCGACGAGACCGTCAAGCGCAAGTCGATCATCGGCCCGATCACCGACACCGGCCTGACCCCGGTCGCGTTTCTGATGTTCTTCTTCGCCGCGTTCGCGTTCGCGGCGGCGCTTGGCTTCCGCTTCTACGCCCGCCGCTACCGCATGGTCGACAACTACCGGACGGCGTAGCGCGACGGTGTCCGCTACGGCGCGAGCGCCGCGAGCGGGGTCGACGACATCTCCAGGCCGAGACCGGTGATCGCGGTCTGCAGGATCACGCGGGCCTCGGCGACCCGGGCCGAGCGCGACGCGATCGCGAGGGCCAGGCGATCGGCGTCGGTAGTGGCGGCGGTCAGGCTGGCGATCAGGCGCTTGCGCAGCTCGGCGGCCTCGGGGCCGGGCAGCTTGCTGGTGGCGCGCAGGCTGTCCTCGAGATCGCCGACCCGCTGGCCGGCGTCGCCGAGCTGCTCGCGCAGGCCGCTGAGCTCCTGCTCGACGCCGCCGAGCGTGGCCCGGGCCCGGACC
>JAYVSF010000610.1:0-4750 GCA_043775605.1 Myxococcales bacterium | reverse complement strand
GGCGGTGGTCTCGCCCTTGTCGGCGAGGACCACGAACTTCACGACCGCGAACCCGCCGTGCACGACCGCGGCGATGGCGACGCCGATGACCACGTCCTTGACCAGCGACGGCCGGCGCTTGCGGACGCCGGGCGGCTCCACCGGCGCCGCGGCCGGCTTGCCGCCGGGACCGAACAGGCCGAGCTGAGGGGCGTAGTAGCCCTGGGTCGCCGACGGCTGTCCGGAACCCGGACCGCCGTAGCTGGGCCCGCCGAACTGCCCCTGGTCCGGACCTCCGTACCCAGGCTGTCCGGTTCCCGGACCGCCGGCGAACTGTCCGGGATTCGGACCGCCATAGCCGCCCGGCTGGCCCGGAGCCGGACCGTAGCCCTGCTGACCAGGGGCCGGGCCGTAGCCGCCCGGCTGGCCCGGAGCCGGACCGTAGCCCCCTTGCTGACCAGGGGCCGGGCCGTAGCCACCCTGCGGACCAGGAGCCGGGCCGTAACCACCCTGCGGACCCGGAGCCGGGTAACCGCCCTGCGGACCCGGAGCCGGGTAACCGCCCTGCGGACCCGGAGCCGGGTAGCCGCCCTGCTGTCCGGATCCCGGACCGCCGTAGCCGGGTTGGCCCATGTGGCCAGGCGCGCCAGCCGAAGTTGGCGGACGGGTCGGCGACGGCCGCCCGCCCGCGGCGCCAGGCAGGCCACCGGCCGCCATCAACGTCGGGTTCGCCACCGGCTGCGGCGGCGGCCCCGCCATCACCGGGACCGGCGCCGACATGCCGAGCGAGGTCCGCATCGGCGCGGGCTGCGGCGGCGCGGGCTGCGGCAGCGCGGGCGGTTGCGGCGCGACCACCACAGCCGGCGGCCCGGGCGGCGGCGCCTGCCGGGCCTGGACCTGGGCCCGCGCCATCGCCAGCGCTTGCTCGAGGGTCGCGTCCTGGATCCCGAGCGGCGACATCGTCGGATCTTCGGGTCGCGAGGTCGTCATCGGTCGCGAGGCCCGGGCCCCGGGCCCCGGCGCGTCACCGATCTCGCCGAAGATCTCGGTCTTCTGCTCCTCGGCGAAGTCGGCGGCCCGGGCGTGCGCGGCCTGGGCGGCGTGTGCGCGCGCGGCCGGCGGCGGTCCGCCGCTGTTGAACGTCGCGCCCTCGTCCTCGACGAACGACGGTCCGCCCAGCATCGTCGGGTCGCCCTCGGCCTGGCCGGCCGCGCCCAGGTGCTCGATGATGTCGAGCTTGGCCTCGGCCTGCGGCTTACCCGCGATGAGGCCCTCGCGGCCGAGCTTCTTGAACGACTCGAGCTGCCCCCGCTCGCGCTCGAGGTCGGCGGCGAAGCTGTCCTTGAGCCACGCGGCCAGGGTCTTGGCGGTGAAGACCTGATCCTGGGTCATCAGGAACCGCTGCAGGTCGGACACCATCTCGCTGCCCCACTGGTAGCGAGCGTTGGCGTCCTTGGTCAGCGCCTTCATGATGATGCGCTCGACCTCCTCGGGGATGGCGGGGTTGATCTGGCGCGGCCGTGGCACCTCGACGTTGCGGACCTTCTCCAGCGTCGAGAAGTCGGTCTCGCCGACGAACAGGCGGTCGCCGGTCAGGCACTCGTAGAGGATCGTGCCGACCGAGAACAGGTCGCTGCGCCGGTCGAGCGGCAGGCCACGGACCTGCTCGGGCGACATGTAGCCGAACTTGCCCTTGAGCACGCCGGCCTGGGTGCGCGAGCTGCGCGACGCCGCCTTGGCGATGCCGAAGTCGATCAGCTTGACCTCACCCTCGTACGAGATGAGGACGTTCTGCGGTGAGCAATCGCGGTGGACGATCTCGAGCGGCCGGCCGAGCGCGTCCCGCTTCTTGTGGGCGTAGTCGAGGCCCTCGCACACCTTGGCGACGACGAAGCACGCCATCGCCGCCGGCATCATCAGCTTCAGCTTGCGCAGCCGGTTCTGGACCTGGAGCAGATCCTTGCCCCAGATGTACTCCATCGCGATGAAGTGAGCGCCGTCGGTGCGGCCGAGCTCGAAGATCTGGCAGATGTTGGCGTGCGAGAGCTGGCCGACGATCTTGGCCTCATCGATGAACATCTTGATGAAGTCGCGGTCCTCGCCCATCGACGGCAAGATCCGCTTGATGGCGATGACCTTCTCGAAGCCCTCGACCCCGTAGCTCTTGGCCTTGAAGACCTCGGCCATGCCCCCGACGCTGATCCGATCCAGGAGGAGGTACTTGCCGAACGGGATGACCTGGCGCACGCGCAAAGCCTAGCCCCCGGTTGAGCCGATCTCAACGCGAATGGTGGTCTGCAAGCCCCAATGCCCGCCGCTGCGGCACCGGTGGCTGACACCATTGCGCAGATTGGGGTCTATGGCCCCGGGCCTACCGCCCCCATATTCGCGGCCAAGGGAGTCAGAACCGGCCGGCGACGCCGAACACCGCACCCTGCCCGCTCGCCGGCGGCGTGAGCACCAGCGCGGGTCGCCGCTGGTAGTGACGGAAGCCATCGATGACACCGTAGGCATAGACCGCGATCGCGGCGACGCCAGTGAGCCGGTTGACGTCGAGCAGCGTGCTGGCGGTCGAGCGCCGCGACTGGCCACCGACCTCGCAGGTGTCGTCGGGCGTGTTGCACCACCGGCGCAAGAGCACGTACGAGGTGACGTTGGTCGCCAGCAGCGCGCCGCCGAGGCCGGCGAGGATCCAGCCCTTGGCCCGCTGCCGGTTCTGGAACTGGCCGAACGGCGGCAGGAAGTTGACGAGGACGGTGCGGGCCGGGCGCGGGCGCAGCGCGCGCAGCTCGACCGCGTGGTGGCCGCGCACGCTCTCGAAGTACGCGACGGTCTCCGGCGGGTACAGGTGAGGATCGAGGTGGCCGTCGAGGTCGAGCTGGAGGTAGGCGAAGAACTCGCGATCGGCGTCGGCGACCCGGCCCAGGGCGAAGGCGGCCAGGCCGAGCAGGCGGTGGGCCTCGGCGCGATCGGCCACGCGCTGGTGTGGATCGCCGGCGACCGGGCTCGCGCGCGCGACCACCCGCGGCCAGTCGCCCTGATCGGCGGCGGCGCCGGCCTCGAACAGGAGATCGGCGGCGGTCGGTGGAATGGCGGTAGGCGCGGTCGCGGACGGCTGGGCCGCGACGGTCCCTGCCCCCCCGGCGAGCGCGAGGGCGAGCACGAGCACGGCCACGCGCCGGGCCACCGACACGCGCGACGACGACCCGCTCATGGCGACCGCGGGCGCGCGGCGAGGTGCTCGCGCAGGCGGGGCGCGACCACGTCGACGACCTGGGCCACGGCCGAGCGCACCAGGGTGTCGGCGCGATCGCCACGGCTGCCGACCAGAGTGTCGGTGCGGATCGTCCGCCGGTAGATCAGGCCTCCGCGATCGTAGACGTCGACCCGGGCCCGGGCCCGGGCCTGGGGGATGCCGGCGCGCTCGCTGCCGTCGACCGCGAGCACCGCGATCACGATCGCGAGATCGGCGTCGGCACCGGCCAGGGCCTGGGCGGGTGCCCGGACGCCAGCCTCGCCGAGCGGCGCCGCGCGGTGGCCGAGGCGATCGGCGAGCCGCACCAGCGACGGTGCGACCAGCGGCGCGATGGTCTGGAGCTGGCCGTCGGGCCCGGCCAGCGCACCGGTGAGGGCGATCAACGCCAGCGGCCGAGGATCGGCGGGCGCTGGCGACGCGGTCGGCTCCGGCAGCGGCGGCGGCCGCGGGCCGTTGGGGACGACCGTGGCCGCGACCAGCGCGGCCCGAGCCCGGTCGCGAGCCTCGCCCTGCGCGATCAGCCCGGCCCGCAGCGCCGGCACCAGCGCCGCCGCGACGTCGTCGGCCGCGCGATCGACCACGGCCAGGGTCGTCGCGGTCGCCGAGCGGCGGGCGACGTCGAGGCCACGCTCGGGATCGCGGACCCGAGCCTCGAGCACGATCGCGGCGCCGCTCGTGATCAGGCGGCCGTCGACCACCAGCCGCGCGTCGGACGGGACGTCGGCGCCGGCGGCGAGCAGCACGATCTCGAGCCCGGCAGCGCGGCCGACCTTGGCCACCTCGGCCGCGACCGGCTGACCGTACAGCGCCATGCGACCCTCACCGACGAAGGGCAGGATCACGACCAGACCAGACGGCGGCGTGGCGCTGGCATCACCGGCGGTCGCGGGCGCGACGGGCCCGGCCATCACCAGCAGGACCAGGCCGATCACAGCCAGCGCGCGCGCCACGCCGTCATCGTACACCGGCCACCTCGACGACGAGCCAGCGCGACCGGCCAGTCGTCGACGCCGTGGCCGCGGTCACTGCCCGACGCCCGGATCGGGCACCGCGACCGCGAAGCGGCCCGCCGCGTCGGTGACCGCCTCGCCGAGCGGACGGTCGCGCTCGAGGCCCGCGCAGCCGAGCTGGCACAGCGCGGCGATCCCGACCGCGCGCAGCGGCGCGCCGACGCCGGTGGCCCGCACCTCGCCGGTGACCCGCAGCGCCTTGCCGAGCACCAGCGGCGCCAGCGCGCCGGCCTGCGTGCGCTCGACGGTGGTCCGCAGCGACGCGCGGTGCGCCGTCGGATCGACGACGGTGAGCGCGTAGCGCTGCCCGGGCGCCAGCATCAGCGTGAAGCCGCCGCTCGCGTCGCTGACCGCGGTCGCGATCGGCGCGCCGGCCCAGCCGAGCGAGTCGGCGAGTTCCGCGCGCAGCCGCGCCCCCGCGACCGGCAGGCCCGCGCCGTCGACGACGAGGCCGCCGACCGCGATCGGCGGCGCCGCGGCGATCGTCGCCCCGACTCCACCGGCG
>JAYVSF010000609.1:0-5125 GCA_043775605.1 Myxococcales bacterium | reverse complement strand
GTTCTTCACCGGCCCCAACGAGTCGCTGATGGAGCAGCTGATCGCGGCCGCGCCCGACGCCAACTTCGTCAAGGCGTTCTCGTGCGTGGGCAACGCGTTCATGGTCCGGCCCGACTTCGGCGGCGTGCGGCCGACGATGTTCATCTGCGGCGCCAGCGACGGCGCCAAGGCCGAGGCCACCGCGCTGCTCGACAGCTGGGGCTGGGACACCGCGGACATGGGTGGCCCGGCCGCGGCCCGCGCCATCGAGCCCCTGTGCATGCTGTGGTGCATCCCCGGCCTGCGCGGCGGCAGCTGGAGCCACGCCTTCAAGCTTCTGAAGAAGTAGCGTCGGCGAGCGCGGCGGTCAGGTTGGCGCGGGCGGCGGGCTCGAGCCGCGGCGCAAGCACCGGGTCGGCGAAGATCGCGGGCCGGGCCAGCATGCTGGCGAGGAACTTGCGGCGGCCCGCGTCGTAGAGTTCGGCCGGCAGGTGGCCGTACTCGGCGCGGATGGCGCGGTCGTAGGCCGCGAAGCGCGCCGGCGGCGCCGCCAGGATCGCGAGGTCGGCGTCGACCAGCAGCGTCCGATCAGCGTCGGCGCGGTCGTGGTCGTGGGCAGCGGTGGCGAGCACCAGCGCCTCGACGCGCGCCACCGTCGCCGGCGCCAGCAGCGGGCCGAGCACGATGCGAGCCAGCGCCGCGCTGCGCGCCTCGTTGTCGCGCGCGCCGGCGATCAGGACCGCGTCGTGGAAGAACGTCGCCAGCAGCACCGCCGGTCGATCGACGAGCCGCGCGGCCTCGCCCTCGAGGACGGTCGTCATCTCGGCGAGGTGCTCGAGGTCGTGATAGTGGCGGTGCGGCTCACGATAGCGGGCGGCGAGATCGGCGAACACCGCACGCCACGCCGCCACCGACGCGGTCGGCGGGCACAGCGACTCCCAGACTTCGTCGAGCAAGGCCGATCAGCTCGCGAGCGCGGCCTTGAGCGCGGCCTGGTGAGCGTCGCGCATGGTCGCCAGCTCGGTCAGCCCGCGGCCGCGGGCGGCGGCCAGCTCCTCGCCGTCGCCGACGATCGCGCGGACCTCGTAGTAGCTCTTGAGCTTGGGCTCGGTGCCCGACGGCCGCATGATCACGCGCCGGCCGCCGGCGACCCGGAAGATCAGCACGTCCGACGGCGGCAACCCGCCCTCGCCCTTCGCCAGATCGTCGACCCGCTCGACCGCGAACCCGCCCAGCTCGACCGGCGGCGCCGCCCGGAACTGCGCCATCGCCCGCTTGATCGACGCGATGCCGCTGGCGCCGGGCGCGGTGAACGACACCTGCTCGGTCACGAACATCCCGACCTTGCGATAGATGTCGTCGAGGTGATCGGCCACGGTCTTGCCGCGGGCACGGTTCCACGCCGCCAGCTCGGCGAACAGCAGCGCGCCCGACACGCCGTCCTTGTCGGCGACCAGCTCGCCGACGGTGTAGCCCAGCGCTTCCTCGTAGCCCATGACGAAGCGGCCGCCGGTCGTGCGCTTCCAGTCGATCGCGACGTTGGCGATCCACTTGAAGCCGGTCAGGGTCTCGCGGCTCTCGGCGCCGTGGGCGGCGGCCAGGAACCGCAGGAGCTGCGACGACACCAGGCTGCACGCTACCAGTCGCGGACCGTCGCCGGCGTGGAGCAGCAGGTAGTCGGCGAGCAGCCAGCCGACCTGATCGCCCGACAGCATGCGATAGCCGGCGGCCACGCCGGTGTCGGGGATCGCGACCGCCAGCCGGTCGGCGTCGGGATCGTTGGCCAGCACGAGGTCGGCGCGATGGTCGCGGGCCAGGGCCAGCACCCGATCCATCGCGCCCTTCTCCTCGGGGTTCGGGAAGGCGACGGTCGGAAAGTCACCGTCGGGCTCGCGCTGCGACGGCTCGGTCGCGACCTCGGCGAAGCCGCCGCGGACCAGGGCCTGCTCGACCAGCCGGGCGCCGACGCCGTGCAGCGGCGTGTACGCGATGCGCAGGGTCCGCGGCGCCTCGGGCGCGACCTGCAGCTTCAGGACCGCGGCCAGGTAGGCCTCCTCGTCGGCGGCGCCGAGCGTGATCAGGCGATCGCCGGCGCCCTCGACCGCGCCCAGCACGACGTCGGCGGGATCCACATCGTCGATGCACGCGGCGATGCCGCCGTCGTGGGGCGGGATGATCTGTGCGCCGTTGCCCCAGTAGACCTTGTAGCCGTTGTACTCGGGCGGGTTGTGGCTGGCGGTGACCATCACCCCGGCCGAGGCGTTGCGGTCGCGCACTGCCCACGCCGTGGTCGGCGTCGGCCAGCAGTCGCTTGCCAGGTAGACGGTGAAGCCGGCGCCGAGGAACACCGCCGCGGTCTCGAGCGCGAACAGCCGCGACTTGCGGCGGGCGTCGTGGCCGATGACGACGCCGCGCCCGGCCGCGCCCTCGACCTCGCGGAGCAGATATGCGGCCAGCCCGGCCGAGACCTGGCGAACCAGGAGCTGGTTCATCCGCATCGGGCCGGCGCCGAGCACGCCGCGGATGCCAGCGGTGCCGAACTCGAGCCGCGACGAGAACCGGTCGCCGAGATCGGCGGCGGCGGCGGTGGCAGCGTCGCCACCCGACTCGGCGGCGATGCACAGCGCGTCGAGCTCGGCGCGGGTGTCGGGATCGGGGTCGCGCTCGAGCCAGGCGCGAGCGCGATCGATCGTGGGGGCGTGGAGGCTCATCGCCTCCGAGTTTACGTCGTCCGCCCGGTCAGGTGCGCGCGACCCGCTTCTTCTTCATCTTCGCCAGGAGCCCGTCGAAGCCGCTCTTGGCGATGATCTTGTTGAACTGCGCGCGGTAGTTGTCGACCAGGCCGACGCCGTCGGTCCGGACGTCGAAGCAGCGCAGCTTGCCGCCCTGGGCCAGCAGCACGTAGTCGACCGCGATCTTGACCGGCCGGCCCTTCTTCTTCGCGGTGATCTGGGTCTTCACCACGATCGTCTGGCCGTCGCCGGGCGCCTCGCCGAGGTAACTCACCTTGTAGTCGAGGTTGGCGCGCAGGCCCTTGACGTAGTTGTCCTCGATCAGCCCGCGCAGCGTGTCGAGGAAGTCGGCCCGCTGGGCCGCGGTGAGCTTGGCCCAGTGATCGACCATGGCTCGCTCGGTGAGCTGGCCAATGTCGAGGAAGTCGCGGATGCTGGTGGTGACCTTGGCCGCCGCCTTCTTCTCGGCGTCGGAGCCGGGCGCTGGCTTCTGCTTCAACAGCGCGGCGATGGTGTCGTTGGCCGAGCGCACGACCTTGGTGCCGGGCCCGTCGGCGGCGCGCGCCGACAGCGGCACGACGCACAGCGCGAGGGCGAGCACGGCGAGCGAGAACAGCTTGCGGATCATGAGACCTCCGAGAGCAGGGAGCGCGGGCAGACCCGTGCTGTCACTTGCGACGAACCAGGGGTGCAGAAAATTCTCCGACCGCGCGCCGGATCCGCATCGCCGCGACGTTCCACTGGAAGATCGCCGACACCACCCGCGCGCGCATCTGGAACCAGGCGATGTAGGCGTCGGCGAGGTCCTTGGCCTCGGCGGTGCCGATGGCCTCGGCCTGGAGGACCGCAGCCAGCCAGCTCTTGGCGGCCTGCTCGCCGCCCTCGGCCGCGCTCAGCTTCTCCTGGGCGCCGCGGGCCTCGGCCAGCGCGGTGCGGGCGTCGTAGTCGGCCCCGACCACCGCCAGCCTGGCCAGGGCCTGGGCCCGCCGTTCACCGGCGCGCGCGCGCTGGACCCGGGCCCGCGTGGACCACGGCTCGATCGTCCAGCGCAGGGCCAGCGCCAGCGCGCCACCGACCTGGTTGTAGGGATCGTAGGCGAACGCGCCCGGCGGCTGATCGACGCCCTGGGCGCCGGTGACAGTGAGCGACGCCACCGCGGCCAGATCCGGCAGGTACTGCCGCTGCTCGAAGTCGGCCAGCCGCCCGGCGGCGACCGCGCCGGCCCGCGCCGCCCGCACCTCGGGCCGGGCCTCCTCGGCCTGCGCCACCCCGACCTCGTCGGTGACCGGCTCGAACGTCAGCGCCTCGAGCGGGGCGTCGTCGATGTCGGCGGTCGCGTCCTCGGCCAGGGCCCGGACCGCGGCCAGGGCCTGGGCCTCGCCAGCGCGGGCATCGGCGAGCTGGGCGCGCGCCTCGGCCAGCAGCACCGCGACTCGCTGGCGATCCTGCGGCGTCACCTCGCCGTCGCCGGCCGCCAGCTGCTCGTCGAGATGGCCGACCGCCTGGGCGATCTGCTCCTCGCCGTCCTCGAGCATCCAGCGCAGCTCGCGGGCCAGCTTGAGCCCCCAGTAGGCGCGCGCGGCGTCGACCGCGAGATCGCCGGCGGTGGCGTCTGCCAGCGCACCCTGCGCTACCAGCCCGGCCCGTGCCGCGTCGCGCACCGCCGCCAGCTTGCCGAACGTGTACAGCGGCTGGGTCAGCGAGGCCTGACCGCCGCCGAACGCCCCGGCGAACCGCAGCGCGAAGTCGGTCGGGTCGGTGGTGATGCAGGTCGGGTCGACGCAGTGGATCTCGGGGCTGGGCGCGAGGAAGGCCGTCGCCGTGATCTTCGCCCAGCGGGCGGCGTCGGCCTCACCGACCCGGGCCGCCGCGCCGTCACGATCGGCCGCGCTCATCTGCGCCCGCTGGCTGGTCTGGGCCCGCGCCACCAGGTCGTCGAGTGACAGCCGAGCTGGCTCGGCGCGGGCGACGCCTCGCTCGGCGACCAGCGCGATCGCCACGATGAGCAGGTGCCTGCACGCGGTCATGGCCGCGGTTGTAGCAGAACCCCTCGCGCGCGCCGGTCGTGACCGGCCGGGACCCGGACGTCCCGGCTGCGGTGCCGGGCTGCGCGCGACCGGGTGATCCGGGTCCCATCCCGGCGTTGGCCGGCTGGGTTACGCTGGCGCACCGCTTGCGTAACGAATCGTGCGGCGGGCGTGTCCGTCCCATCGCGGCGCCGAGCCTGGCGCCCGGTCATCCCCCAGGAGAACCTCATGAAGATCAACCCGTGGAAGCTCTCGACCCTGGTCCTCACCGGCGCCCTCATCCTGTCGGTCGCCACCGGCCCGGCGACCAGCGCGCCCCAGCCCATGATGAAGAAGGCCCTGGCCTCGCTCAAGGCGGCCAAGAAGCAGCTCGCGGCCGCCACCGCC
>JAYVSF010000608.1:0-6113 GCA_043775605.1 Myxococcales bacterium | reverse complement strand
CTTCCTGGTCGTCGTCACCTGGATCGGCAAGCGCTTCGAGCACGGCCTGCGCGAGGAGATCCTGACCGCGCTGGCGCTGGCCATCATCGCGCTGATCGTCGGCACCTGCGCGATCGCGGCCGGCGAGCTGTGCGCGATCGTCCTCGAGCACGCCCGCCGCCGCCTGGCCAGCCGCTGGCCACGCGCCACCGCCTGCTCGCCGCTCGGCTCGCCGTGGGCCGCCGCCGCGGTCCTGGTGGTCGCGGTGATCGCGACGCTGGTGGTCACCAACAAGGTCCACCCCCACCTGCGCTCGGTGTGGCCGTGGCGCCGGCTCCTGACCGGGCTCGCCTTCCTCGCCGGGGTCGGCCTCGAGCGCGAGCTCGGCCGGATCTGGCGGCCGCGCCCGCGCCGTCGCCACGGCCTGGCCATCGCCGCCATCGCGCTGATCGTCGTGCCGATGACCCTCATCCGCTGGGGTGGCCAGCCCCGCGTCAAGGCCCTCGCCTCCACCTGGTCACCGACCCTGGCCATGTCGATGGAGCTGCTGCGCCGGGCCACCGACCTCGACCACGACGGTTTCGGCTCGCTGCTCGGCGAGAACGACTGCGCTCCGCTCAACAAGCGCATCCACCCCGGCGCGGTCGACCTCCCCGACAACGGCATCGACGAGAACTGCAACGGCCACGACTTCTCGATGCGCGACCTGGCCCAGCCGAGCGGCCCCCACCCGGGCGTGCCGCCGGCGTTCAAGAAGTCGTGGAACGTCCTGTTCATCACGATCGACACCGTCCGCTACGACCACACCAGCTTCGGCGGGCGCAACACCGGCGCCCGGCCGCGCGACACCACGCCCAACCTGGCGAAGCTGGTCGCGCGCTCGACGTCGTTCACGTTCGCCAACGCCCCGACCCCGGGCACGATGGGCTCGATCCCCGCGATCATCACCTCGCGCTTCTTCCACTCCGGGGTCGCGCTCGACGAGTCGAACATCAAGCCCGGCATGCCACCGCGCCTGGCGCCGGCCAACGTCACGCTGCCCGAGGTCTTCAAGGAGCGCGGCCACTACGCCACCGGCGCCATCCTCAGCCACGAGTACTTCAACGACTGGGGCATGGACCAGGGCGTCGACGACTACGACAACGTCTTCCCGACCCACGATCCCAACCGGGTCGCCGACGATCAGATCGCCGATCACGCGATCTCGTGGATCGCCGCCCACCCCAGCGGGCCGTGGTTCCTGTGGGCCCACTTCATCGATCCCCACTCGCAGTACGTGCCCCACCCCGGCGAGACCACCTACGGCACGGAGCAGGAGGACATCTACGACGGCGAGATCCACTTCACCGACAAGCAGATCGGCCGGCTGCTCGATCAGCTCAACAAGCTGCCCGGCGGCGAGCGCACGATCGTCGTGATCACGAGCGATCACGGCGACGGCTTCAACGAGCACGGCTTCACCGGCCACGCCATCGCCCTGGCCCGCGAGCTCCTGCACGTGCCGATGATCATCTACGTGCCCGACGCGCCGGCCCGGCTGGTCGGCGGCGCGGTCTCGCCGATCGATCTGTTCCCGACGGTGGCCGAGCTGTGCGGGCTCGACGTCAGCGACCTCCAGCTCGAGGGCCGCAGCCTGGTGCCGCAGATCTTCTACGGCCAGGAGGATCCCGAGCGGGTGGTCTTCGCCGAGACCAACTATCCCAACCCGCTGCGCTCGGCGACGTCGCCGCGCTGGAAGCTGATCTTCAACCTCAAGGGCAACTTCTACGAGCTCTACGATCTGGTCAACGACCCAATGGAGAAGTCGAACGTCGCCGGCCGGCGCGAGGACGGCATGAACCTCATGAAGCCGATCCTCGACGCCTGGCTCGAGCGCGTGGTCTTCACCCGCGACCCGTCGCACAGCCAGGTCGCGATGCGCATGGCCAAGCTGCTCCTGCCCGGCAAGCCGGCACCGCAGCGGCCGGTCACCGGCGCTGCGGTCGACGACGGCGCGATCGAGATCATCGGCTTCGACCTCGACGGCGCGGTGCCGGGCGGCAAGGCCAAGCTCGGGATCTACTTCCATGTCATCAGGAAGCCGACCCGGCGGCTGCGGCTGGGCGGCGTGCTGATGGGCGTGGTCGGCGCGACCGCCAGCCCGGTCGACCAGACCCGGGCCCCAGTCCGGATCACGCTCGATGGCCTGTTCGCCAGCGACCGCTGGAACCAGGGCGACTACCTGCGCGACGAGTGGGTGGTGCCGCTGCCGGCGACCTGGAGCTCGGCCGAGGTCGCGGTCGGCCTGACCGCGGTCGACGCCGCGAGCGGCTCGGCCGGCGTGATCGGCAGCGCGCTCCCGGGCGACCCGGCGACCCTCGAGCTCGGCCGGATCCAGGTCCCGGTGACCGCACCGCCGCCGTCGCTGCCGCCGCCGCTCCTGCCGACCGGCCCGGCGATCGCGCCCCCGCTGCTCCCCAACCACGCGGAATCCAACAAGCCGACCGGCCCCTGAGCGCCACAGCCCGGCCAAACCCGGCGCGTCCGGGGATGTTCGGCGCGCGGCGGGCGTACTACGATCAAGCCATGAGTGACCTTGCCAGATTGTTGTTCGCCGAAGCCCGGATCACCGAGGAAGAGGCGGTACGGGTCTACGAGGCCGCGGTCGGGATCGTCACCGACATCAAGGACGACGCCAGCCTCTGCCGGGTCAAGGTCAGGATCCCGATCTTCCCGGCCGGCACCGAGAAGACCTGGTTCGCGACCTGGGTCTCGCTGGGCGGTGGCAAGGACCGCGGCTGGTTCAGCCTGCCCGAGGTCGACGACGAGGTGCTGGTGATGTTCGAGCACGGCGACCTCGCCCGGCCGGTCATCATCGGCGCGATGTGGAACGGCAAGGACAAGCCGATCGACAACAACAGCGACGGCAAGGACGCCCGGCGCGTGATCAAGTCCAAGAAGGGTCACAAGATCACGTTCGAGGACGACAAGGGCACGTTGACCTTCGAGGACGGCGGCGGCGTCGGCGTGTTCAGCATCGACTCCAAGAAGAACATGGTGTCGTTCGAGGCCAAGAAGGGCGACGTCACCATCCAGTGCAAGGAGGACCTGCAGATCCTCGCCAAGGAGATCAAGATCAAGGCGAAGGGCACCCACGACTTCGTCGGCAAGTCGACGGGCGTCAACGCGTCGGCCAAGGACATCAAGATCAAGGCCGACGGCATCGTCAAGATCCAGGGCTCGAAGGTCGACCTCAACCCGGGCGGCGTGTCCGAGGCCGCCGCGGCCTCCGGGACCGTCGAGGACGTCGCCGACCCGATCTGAAGGGACCGCGGTGATCACGTCAACGTGATCACCATCGTGTACGTCGACCAGACGTCCGTGGCTACTGGACGATGCGCAGGCTGTCGGAGGCCGGCGCCTTGGGACCGTGCAACGGCTTGATCTCGGGCGCCACGGCGGCGGGGTCGGTGCTGGTGCCCTTGCGCACGTACTCGGTGACCGGCTTGTAGATCACCGTCCATTTCTCGACCTTCGCCTCGACGCCATCCTTGATGAACCGGCGGACGCGGGTGAGCTTGTAGCCCTTGAACCCGGCCTGATCGAAGCTGGTGAAGCCCTCCGGCAGCGAGTCGTCGAGGCGCTCCTCGGTCTCGAACGGCGTGGTGTCGAGCACGTGCCGCTCCCACACCACCTGGTCCCACGGCCGCTGCTTGCCCAGGATCTCGACCACCGCCTCGCCGCGCGCGACCCGGTAGTGGATCACGACCGGAAAGTCGTAGGGGTTCTTCAGCTCGAGGTCGGTGTTGGGCCACACCACCGTGGCGTCGAAGCCCATCGGCACGTAGACCGAGGGCCGCGAGTGCGGGGTCTGCTTGACGATGTCGAGGCCGGCGAAGAACGCGGCGCCGTACAGCGTCGTCGAGATCTGGCAGGTGCCGCCGGCCAGGCCGTCGACCAGCTCGCCGGCGGTGATGACGTGGGCGATCTTGTAGCCCTCCTTCTCGGTGCGGTCGCCGACCACGCCGTTGAAGGAGAAGTCCTCGTGCGGGCCGATGACGTGGCCGTTGAGCTTCGACGCCGCCAGCTTGAGGTTGAAGTTGCGCTCCTTGTCGGTCACCGGGAACGTCGTGCGCTGGGTGCCGAGGACGTGCGAGATGTCGTCGATGCCGAGCTGGGCCTTGGTGGTCTGGGCCGGCAGCGCGACCCCGGCGAGGTCGACCACGGGCGCGCCCGTGCGGACCGCGGTCTCGATGCGATCGAGCGAGGCGAAGACGTCGATGGCGAAGCCGGGGACGTCGTCGGTGATGGTCCGGGCCTCGAGATCGAGGCGGGCGGCGCGCGGGGCGCGATCGATGGTGGCCTTGAGGTGGGACAGCGCGGCCAGGGCCCGGGTGGCGTCGAGCCGGACCGGCAGCGCACCCCGGGCGGTGAGCGCGGCGACCGCGCCGGGGCCCGAGGCCTTGCGCGCGGCGTAGCCGAACTCGCTCGGGTCGACGACGACGCCGAGCTCGGCCCAGGTGACCTCGCGGCTGGCGCCGTCGGCCTTGACGGTGACGGTGGCCGTGAGCGCCTGCTCCACCGCGCGGGTCAGCTCGGCGGTGGTGCCGGTGGCGGCCGCACCGTCCTTGGCGCCGGTGGCGGCCGGCAGCGGCGGCTCGCGGTGCTCGGTGGCGTAGTAACCGCCGACCAGGGCGCCGCTGGCCACGAACAGCCCGGCGGCGAGACCGAGGAAGATCGACCCTCGGCGGTGGCGACTTTCGGTGCGTGGTCTCCGTGGCGGCATGGCTCCTCTTACTAGCACAGCGGGGCGTGGATCCAGAGTTTCTGCAGGGGGTGGGCCAGCGCCAAGGCCGCGGAACCATGACCACCGTGTCGAGATCGACACGCCCGAGCGTGGCTGCTCGTCGACAGCCCGGCGCGGGCGAGCCTTGATTTCATCGACCCCGTGAGGCAGCTTGCCTCCATGGGTTCGCTCGTCCAGCGCAACAAGACGGTGGCCCGTCGCAAGGGCACGCTGGCCGCCGCCGCGGCGATCGGCTCGGGCGCTATCCTGGTGGCGACCTCGGCGCCGGTGATCGGCGTGATCGGCCTGGCCGGCGCGGTCTACCTGGGCTGGGACTGGCTGTCGTACCGCATCAAGCACGGGCTGCGGTTCTAGCTCCAGGAGCCTGTATGAGTCATTGTCGATCGCTCGCCAAGGCTCGCTAGCGGCGGCGGCCATGGCCAAGGACCGCGCCGCCGACAGCTCGGGCGAGCTGGCCTTCGCGGTCGAGCAGCTGATCGGCCACGACCTCGACGGCCGCTACCGGATCGAGGCGCTGCTGGGCAAGGGCGGCATGGGGGCGGTGCTGCGCGCGCGGCACACGTTCATGGACCAGCCGGTCGCGATCAAGGTGCTGCGGCCGACCCTGGCGAAGGACCCGAAGGCGGCGCGCCGGTTCGTGCGCGAGGCCCGCGGCACGGTCCAGGTCGACAGCGAGCACGCTGTCAAGGTCACCGACTTCGGCTGCGCCGACGGCATGTTCTACATGGTGCTCGAGCTGCTCGACGGCCACACCCTCGGCGCCGAGCTCGGGCGCGAGGGTCGGCTGGCGCCGCGGCGCGCGGTCCACGTCGCCCGCCAGATCGCGCTGGCGCTGGCGGCGGCCCACCGGGTCGGGCTGATCCACCGCGATCTCAAGCCCGACAACGTGATGCTGATCCGGCGCGGCGGCGATCCCGACTTCGTCAAGGTGCTCGACTTCGGCCTGGTCAAGGTCATCGAGGGCGCCGGCCAGCGCGCGCTGTCGATGGCGGCCCTGACCCAGGGCGACGTCGTGTTCGGGACGCCGGACTACATGGCGCCCGAGCAGGCGCTCGGCCAGCCGCTCGATCAGCGGACCGATCTCTACGCGCTGGGCGCGACCCTGTTCGAGATGATCGTGGGGCGGCCGGTGTTCCAGGCCGACAGCGCGATGGAGCTGCTGGTGGCGCAGGTCCGGCAGGCCCCGCCCGGGCTGGCCGAGGCGGCGCGCCCGGCCGGCGTCGGGCTCGGCGCCGGCGAGGTGGATCCGGCGCTCGACGCGCTGGTCGCACGGCTGCTGGCGAAGGATCCGGCGGCGCGCCCGAACAGCGCGCAGGCGGTCGCGGACGAGCTGGCGGCGGTGGCGGCG
>JAYVSF010000607.1:0-13503 GCA_043775605.1 Myxococcales bacterium | reverse complement strand
GCCGGCGTGGATGGCGCCGGCCACGAGCTCCTTGCCGACCCCGGTCTCGCCGGTGATCAGGACCGCGAGGTCGGTGAGCGCCGACAGCGCGATCTCCTCGCGCAGGGTCCGGACCGCGGCCGAGGTCCCGAGGATCTCGCCGGACTGCAGGACGCGCAGGAGCTTGGGCTGGATCGCCAGCGGCAGCTCGCCGATCTCGTCGAGGAACAGGGTGCCGCCATCGGCGACCTCGAACTTGCCGGCCCGGTGCTCGACCGCGCCGGTGAACGAGCCGCGGACGTGGCCGAACAGCTCGCTCTCGGCGATCGACTCGGGTAGCGCGGCGCAGTTGACGTGGATCATGGGGCGGTCGGCTCGCGCGCTGCCGGCGTGGATGGCGCCGGCCACGAGCTCCTTGCCGACCCCGGTCTCGCCGGTGATCAGGACCGCGAGGTCGGTGTGCGCCGACAGCGCGATCTCCTCGCGCAGGGTCCGGACCGCGGCCGAGGTCCCGAGGATCTCGCCGCGCCCGAGTTCGGCGTCGCGGACCAGCTGGCGGGTGACCAGCTCCGACCGGACCGCGTCGCGCTCGAACGCGGCGACCAGGGCCGCGGTGCGGATCGCGGCGGCGGCGAGGGCAGCGACGGTGTCGATCAGCTCGTCGTCGATGGCGTCGAAGGCCCGGGGATCGAGGGCGTCGACCACCAGCACGCCAATGGTGGTGCCTTCGACCTGGAGGCGCCGTCCCATGCAGGCGTGGACCCGGCTCAGCGCGTGAGGATCACTGGCGATCAGCCCGTCGAACGGGTCGGGCAGCGGGGAGTCGCCGAAGCGGCATGGTCGATCGTCGTGCAGGATCTGCGCGAGTCTCGGGTGCTCGGAGATGGTGAAGCTGCGAGCCATCGTCTCGGGGACCAGGCCGTGGGTCGCCAGCGGCACCAGCGCGCTTTCGTCCAGGCGCAGCAAGGCCGCGGAATCAGCGGGCATGACCCGGGCGACCGCGTCGATCAGCCGCTGGTAGCGGTCCGCGGCGCCGAGGCTCGCGGCGAGATCGAGGGCGATGGCCCGGACGGCGAAGAGATCGTTGTGGCGACGACGACGGGTTGTCAGGCTCATCACGGCTGCGGTGGTCTGCACGACAACCCGCTGTGCAGGTCGCGCGCCAGCCCTGGGCGTCGACCCCGCTGGCCCTGCCCCATCCTGGGCGGATCAGGTCGTGAATCTTGCACCGCAACAGGGATGTCGACCAAGGATTCTAGTTATATCTATTCGTGTACACACGTTATTTTGCTCTTTCTGTTGCGTTGCAACATTTTTCACTTGCGCGGCGCCAGATGAGTCAGCTACAGAACCGCCCATGGAGAAGCCGGCCCAGCCCTGGTGGAAGGAACCGACCCGCGCCCAGTGGAGCGCCTTCTCGGCCGCCTGGGTCGGCTGGGTGCTCGATGCGTTCGACACCACCGTCTTCCTGCTGGTGATGCACCACATCGCCAAGGAGTTCGGGGTCGGCATCGTGGCCGTCTCGGGCTCGATGACCCTGACCCTGCTGGTGCGGCTGCTGGGCGGCTACACCGCCGGCTGGATGGCCGATCGCTGGGGTCGCAAGCTGCCGCTGATCCTGTCGCTGGTGTGGCTCGCCGTCTTCGATGGCGCGATCTACTTCGCGCCGTCGTTCACCGCGGTCGTGGTGCTGCGGACGATCTTCGGCTTCGGCATGGGCGCCGAGTGGACCGCCGGGACCGCGATGGCGATGGAGAACTGGCCTGTTCGCAGCCGGCGAATGGCATCCGGGATGTTGCAGGCCGGCTGGCCGATTGGCTTCTTGCTCGCGGCCCTGACTGCCTACTTCGTGGTCCCGGCCTGGGGCTGGCGCGCGCTGTTCCTGTTCGCGGCGGTGCCGGCCCTGCTGGTACTGCCGATCCGCTGGATGGTGCCCGACAGCCACAGCAAGCCGGCGCCCGGGGCCAAGCCGGCGGCGCGCGAGCTGCTGGCGCCCGGCGTGCTGCGCATGCTGGTGCTGGGCTCGCTGGTGATGGCGCTCGGCTTCATCGTCTACTACGGGCTGCAGACCCACTACGCGACCATGCTGATCACGCAGCGCGGCCTCAGCGCGCAGCAGGCGTTCGTCCACGTCATCCTGTTCAACCTCGGCATGCTGGCCGGCGTGATCGCGACCGGCGTCATCGCCAGCCGGCGCGGCGTGATCTTCGCGCTGGTGCTGCCGGCGACGCTGATGATCCCGGCGCTGCCGCTGTTCCTCGGTCAAGTCCACGGCCTGTCGTGGCTGGGCGCGGTGCTCGGCGGCGCGCTCGGCGTCGGCTACTCCGGCGTGACGCCGGTGCTGCTCACCGGGCTGTTCGACGACCGGGTCCGGGCCCGCGCGATCGGGCTCGTCTACCACGTCGGCGCGCTGATCGCCGCGTTTGTGCCCACGCTCATCCCCGAGCTGGCGCGCCACACCAACCTGTCCCTGGCCGGCGCGATGGGCGTGGTCGCCGGTCTCGGCCTGGCCGCCATGGTCACCGCGGTGCTGCTGTCGCGCCGCCTGCTCACCGGCAGCGCGTCCGCGGCCACGACCGTCGCCGACCCGGGCGCCGACCCCGGCCCCGCCGCCCTCGCGCTCGACGCCGCCTGAACCCTCGCCCAGATCAGAAGCCGTAGCAATCGCCTCGTAGGTGTCGGCGTCGGCGGCCGGGTCAGGTCGCCATGGTCAGGGTCAGGCCGAGGTGGGCGCGGACGCGATCAGGAGCTTGGCGGCGCGGTCGGTGAGCGTCAGGCTGGATACCAGCGCCGGAGGGCTTCCACGAGGTGATGAAATGAGGGCGCGACGCAACCGCTTACGCTGATTCGCGACGTGATCCGTCGATAGAGATCGGACGATCTGGCAACGCGATTGCGACGGGCGACCTCTTGGAGTGCCTCCTTGGGACGGGGTGGCTTCGCCGACGCCGCGGGCCAGACGTCTTGTGACGCGAGCAGGTCGCGAAGGCTTGGGGGACCGCGGTGTCCGATCGCGCTCTCGATGTTTGGGTTGTCTTGCCAGATCCACTCCTCGATCTCAGGATCGAACACGACGACGCAAACGTCCGAGGCTGCCCACGACTCTTGCAGGCACGCCGTCTCGATGTCAGTACGGATCTTGGTCACGCCAGGACTTCCTTGCCACTCGGCGTCGAGCGCAATGACTAGATGCTCGTGCGTTCCGCGTGCGCCCTTCGCGAACTGCTGCGCTTGGGCATAGAGCCCTGGATCATTCTTGCCGACGGCCACCAAGAGGTCCTGATCGGCGCGGAAACCGAACTCGCCGCACCCGAGGGACTGGTAGAAGCGTTCTCGCTCCAGGAAGCCACGAAACGTGAACTCTGTGTTCTTGTCGGCGACGACGAACTTGATCGCGCGCAAGGTCATCCGAGCACGCCCGAGGCGAAGAGGTCACCGAGGTTGAGCGCGCTGCGCCACGAACGCAGCCCAGGGTGATCGTTCCCCCGGACGATGTCGACCGCCCCCTCTGCATCCTTGCCAAAACAGAGCAGATCGGTGTCCTCCACCTGCGACAGCACGAGCGCCGAGTGGGTCGCGATGAAGACCTGGCCATCGTAGACGCTATGAAGTGACTGGAGGACCGTCTCAATCGCCCGTGGGTGGATACCATTTTCGGGTTCCTCGACCAGTAACACCCGCGCGGTCGGCTCGGAGTACGCAAGGAGGGTCAGCGCGAGGAGTCGCAAGGTGCCGTCGGAGAGCACCCACGATGGTGCTTCCAGACCGTTGTTGTACGTCACCTCCAGGTACCGAGCCCGGTCCTCCTCGCGATCCTTGGTCGCGATCGCACGCACATCAGGCAGGGCTGTGCGGACGTGGTCGATCCAGCGCTCCAAGCGATCGGGGTCGTTGTTCTCGAGCTCGTGCACCACCCATGGCAGGTTCGAGCCGTCCGGCAAGAAGGTGCGGGGCGCACCGGCTGGCGAGGGCATGCGCATCTTCTCGGCGTTCAGCTGGATGCGATGGACCCCTTCCAACAGGATCTGGCGGACCCAGAGGGCTGTTGGAAATCGCTTCTCGTCGGCGGGCAAGTTGGCCAGTGCCGATCGCTCAGGGCCGATCCGGAAGGGGCTTTGCCATTTCGAGTTCTCGGCGACGAAGGTGTCGTTGCCAGATTCCGGGTTCTTGGAAACGATCTTCTTCCAACCCGGCGGGGCGTGTTGATTGATCACGCGAACGACGTGGTTTGGCGGCGGAGGAGCCGCTGGAAACAGGCTTCGTTGTGGCGAGAGCGCCCCGGTGACGCCTCCGCCGTTCTTGCAAAGCCAGAGTGTTTCCGCCGAAAACGCGAGAGGGCCGGAGGTGTCGACCCCAAGTTCGTACCGCGCGGTCGCGTATGCGGGATCGGCGCGATAGCGCTCGGGCACATCGAACGTGAGCGCGATCTCGAGCGCCCCGCCTTGGCGAAGCCAGGTGACGTCTCGAGGATCGGCGGCTCGCCGTGGGATCTCGAACCGGAGGTCACCGTGCATCGCGCGGTCGACGCCTGCAGCGAGGATGTCGCGCACGAGCAGCAGCGCATCGAGGAACGTGCTCTTCCCGCTGGCGTTGGGACCGACCAGGACCTGGAACGCACTCAGGTCCAGCTTCGCGTACCGAATCGCCCGCAGGCCGAGGATCTCGATCTGACGAAGCATGCGCCGACACTAGCACCCGAGCCCCCGCCGGTTGGTGTTCAGGGGCGCCTGAGCCCGCGAGTCAGAAGCCGTAGATCGCGCCGGCGGTGAGCTGGAGCGCGAAGTCGGGATGGCCGCGGCCGATGAACGAGACGACGTTGGACTCCAGCGTCCACGTGACCTTGCCGGGCATGTAGATGCCGAGGCCGGGCGCGAGGCCGACGTTCCATTCGGCCAAGCTTCCGTCGAGGAACGGGGTCGGGATCAGCAGGCGCAGCGCGGCGTAGACGTTGGGCCGGAAGCCGTAGATCACCGCCGGAACGAACACCAGCGCGCCGAAGTCGCGGTTGCTGTCGAACAGGGCGGTGGCGTCGAGCTCGAGGGCGAGCTCGGGGCTGAGCTGGCGGCCGTAGCCGACCGACAGGATGATGTCGCCCCGCGGCCCGCCCATGGGCCCGCCCGGTGGCCGGTAGGTCAAGGACGTGCCGAGGAAGCCACTAACGTAGTTGGGCGGCGGCCCCTCGTCGGCCTTGGCCGGACGTACGGACGCGGCCAGCGCGAAGGCGGTGACGGCTGGGACCATGAACGCGCGCGACAGGCGACCGAGGCGGCGACGAGGGGAGGTGGACATCGGAGCTATCGCCTCAGGAAGATGGGATTGGTGACGCCGAAAGCAGCGCGGCCGGGATGGACCGGGGCCAGATCGTCGGCGCCGTGCGCGGCGATCACGACCCAGCTGCCGGCGCCGGCGACGTCGACGGGGATCGCGCGCTGCCAGCGGATGGCCGGGTTGCGGGGATCGGCGTCGGCCGGACCGACCGTGAACATCGCGACGGTCTCGCCGTCGACGATCACCTCGACCGTGTCGACGTCGATCCAGCTCGCGGCCTGGACCCGGATGTCGACCGTGGCCCGGCGGCCGGTGGTGACGGTGTCGCCGGGGCCGGCGGCGCCGACCTTGGCGTCGACGTAGATGCCGCCCGACACCGTGGCGTGGCCGGCGACCAGGCGATCGCGGACCTGGTCGCCGTCGAGCTGGCGGGGATCGTCGGTGCCGAGCTGGATGCAGGTCCGAGGGTAGCCGACCGGCGAGCTGTGGACGCTATGGCTGTCGGACGAGCCGACCGCGAACACCGGCCGGCCGGTGCCGAGGATCGCGAACCAGCTCGCCACCGACCGGTCGCGGTTGGCCAGCCAGTCCGAGTCGTTGAACACCTCGATCAGCGCGAACTGGTCGTCCCAGTACTGCGGGTTGGCGACCAGCCCGGTCATCGGATCGAGGCCGACGTAGCCGAAGTAGTTGGTGCCGCCCTGGGGGTGGTTGATGATGATCGTCGGGTGCTCGGGCCGGGCCCGCACCGCGGCGAACACCTCGACCGGCTGCTGCGTGACCACGTCGCCCTCGGGATCGGCCGCGGTCGGGAAGGTCTGCCAGCGCGGCGCGCCGTTGTTGATTTGGGTCGGATCGGCCTCGAGCGGGAACACCCCCATGTGGCCCCAGAGCTGGAAGCTGGTCATCTCGACCGAGCCCACGCCCATGACCCAGCGCTCCCAGCCGTGGTCGTCGATCAGCGGCTGGAAGTCGCCGACCCACTCGTGATCGGAGCGGACCATGATCTCGACCCCGTCGGCCATCGCGCTCTGGACCTTGTAGGTCGCGTCATCCTCGGCGTCGTTGCTGCGGACGGTGTGGATGTGGAAGTCGCCGCACTGGACGCCGGTGGTGTCGACGACGTGGTCGAGGATCGGCGCGAGGGTGACGGTGGCGCCGGCGGCGACCTCGACGTCCTGCTCGAACAGCTCGTACTCGGGGCCGCGCGACACGATGACGTGGTACCGGCCCGGCACCAGCGCGATGACCGTTCCGGTGCCATCGACGTAGCGCACAACATGCCTCCCGGGCGGCGGCTCGGGCTCGCCGAAGTTGTCGGGAATGTCGGCCCGCACCGGACCGCCGGCGACCGGCAAGACCTGGACCCGGGCCGGAATGACGGCGCCAGCATCGTCGTTCACGTGTTCGATCACGATCGTGCCCTGGGTCGGCAGGTGGATCACGGGGTCGAAGACCTCACCGGGTAGCACCTCGGTGGTGGCGACCACGCCGGCCGGCGTCACCGCGGTCAGGGTCACCGGGACGTCAACGGGTACGTGGACCGTGAACCGGTCGTTCGAATCGGCGGCCGATCGGGTCAGGTACACGCCGTTGGCGTCGACCGCGTGGACCCTGGTTCCGGGAGCCGCCGGCAGGTCGGTGACGCCGACGTGGAGCGCGTGCAAGGCCCGACCCTCGAGCCGGGCCCGGGCGACCTCCAGCCCGTCGAGGCCGGGGCCGCCGATGAGCAAGCGCGCGTGGGCGCGGGTGGTCAGCCCGCAGCCGGTGATCGTGAACGAGTCGTTGAGCGCGCCGATGAAGCCCGACGTCGCCAGGCTGCCGCCGAGCGGACCGTCGGCGGCCTGGTAGGCGTAGCTGGCGCCGTCGTCGTCGATGAACTCGGCCCACGCCGCGCCGTTGAGGTCGGTGGTGTAGCCCTTGCCCGGCACCACCGCCCGCATCCGGTCGGAGTACATGAAGCCGTGCAGCACCGTGCCCGACGGCGTGTCCTCGTGGCGGCCCGAGCTGAGGCGCATCGTGATGTCGACGACGTCGGCGCCGGGCGCCAGGGAGTAGTCGATCGCCGCCTCCATGTCGCGGAAGCCGTCGCTGAGGATGGCGCCGAGCAGGGGATCGAGGAACGGCAGGTGGGCGAGGTGACCGCGGGCCCGGAGCACGGCGACGCCGCCGTCGGCGCCGTCGTGGATCACGGTGACCGCCTCGGTGACCACGGTGGCGCGGCCGATCAGCAGGAAGAGCTCGCCGAAGTCGGCGGGCTGGACCATGGCGCCGCCCCTCATCAGCGCCATCCCGACCGGGCGACCGCCCCAGGGATCGTAGAGATCCGACGGGCCGACGTCCTCGATCACCAGCGCGACCCGGTCGTTGGCCAGGACGTAGTCGCCGACCTTCCAGGTCGCGAGCCCGAGCGTGGTCGCCGGCAGCTCGAGCTCGGCCTTGATGCGGCCGGCCCGGGCCTCGCTGGGGCCCGACCCGAGCGGCTGCGGGTGGCCGGTGACGTCGCCGTCGGCGGGCAGGCCAGGCGCACAGCTCGCGGCCCCGTCATCACCGCAGGCGGCGACGGTCGCGAGCGTCGCCAGCGCGCCGCCGAGGACGAACCAGCCCATCACCGATCGGTGGTCACGGCGCGGGCGGCGAGGCGGCTGCATGATCGTGAGCCATCGTACCCGACGGCGCGCTCGCGGTCGCCGGCGTCGGTCGCGACCATGGCCGGGTCGAGGACACCGCGCCGGCGATCACGACCGGGTCGAGCGTATCCAGCCGGCCACGGCGTGGACCAGCAGCCGACCGAGGCCGCGCGCCGCCGGCTCGACGGTCGGTCGCGGTCGGGCCTCGGCCACCTCGCCGGCGACCTGCTCGGCCCAGGCCCGGACCCGCTCGGGGTTGCGCCAGTCGCCGCTGAGCTTCTTCGCCATGGCCCGGGCCGGGAAGCCCTCGGCGTCGGGCGCGAGCCGGCCGCCGAACGTGCCGTGGCCCTGCGCCCCGACCCGCTCCATCAGGGTCAGCACCTGCCCGACCGGCGCGATCGTCCCCTGGTGCGCGCCGCCGACGATCACCGCGTCGACGTCGTCGAGTTCGCGCACCGCGGCCGCGGCCCGGGTGACCAGCTGCAGGCCGTTGCGCGCCAGGGTCTCGGCGACGATGCGCGCGAGGCCCTCGGTGCCGCCCCGCTTCGAGGCCCAGGTGACGAGGACTCGCACGTCAGGCGCGCGCCGCCACGTCGCAGGCGCCGAACTGTGTGCCATCCTCGGCGTGATGGCCGCCGGTGTCCGACGCGGGTTTGTGCTGGTCGCGAGCGCGCTGGCCGTGTTCGCGGTCGGGGCCGGCTTCGGGCTGGTGCTGGTGAAGCGGGTCGAGACCGGGCACTGGCAGCTGCCCCGGCGCGCGGACCTTGCGCGGGTGGTGCAAGCGCCGATCGAGCTGGTCACCGGGCCGCCGCGACCGACGCCGGCGCGGGTGATCTACCTCGCGCGCGGTCCGGTGCGGATCACGCCGGCCGAGCTGGACGACGCGCCGACCGGGGCCTCGTCGGTGCTGGCCGCGAACAGCAAGAAGCCGGTGCTGCTACCTGGCTGGACCGGCAGCAAGGGCGGATGGATCGAGGTCGTGCGCTGCGTGCGTACGCTGTTCGCGCCGTTCGCGGTCGAGGTCACCGACACCAAGCCGACCAGCCCCGACTACGCGCTGGTCGCGGTCGGCGGCCGGCCTGGCGACCTCGGCGTCCGCGATCGGCGGATCGGCGGCCTGGCGCCGTTTGGCGGCGACGTCATCGCCCGACCGGTGGTGTTCGCGTTCGCCCGCCAGCTCGGCAACCAGCCGCGCACGGTGTGCGAGACCATCGGCATGGAGGTGGCGCACACCTACGGGCTCGATCACGCGTACCGGTGCAAGGACGTCATGACCTACCGCAAGCCGTGCGGGCCCAAGGCCTTCACCGATCTCGACGCCCGCTGTGGCGAGCTCGCGGCCCGCGACTGCACCGGCGGGGCCGCGACCCAGAATTCGTTCCGGCGGCTGCTGGCCGTGCTCGGACCGTCGCGGTCGACCGTCGAGGCGCCGATCGCGCGACCGGGCGCGCTCGCGCCGACACCCTAATCGTGCAGCGGATTCGCGCGCAAGAAGGCGCGGATCTCGGCGAGCAGCTCGGGCGGCAGCGCCTGCACGGGATCGTGGACGAGCAGGTCGTCGAGATCCTGGGTCGGGCCGGTGTACGGGCCGCCCGAGGGACCGGCGGCCTCGCCGTGGAACCACAGGCCGTTGCCGGTGATCGTCACCTCGCGGTACTCGCGACCGCTGGACTCGTCATAGGTCCACGACCGCGCCGGCAGGTGGGCCCAGCGCGCGAGCGCCACGTGATCGGGCCGACCGTCGATGAGGTTGCCCTCGACCACGAGCCGCTCGCCGTTGACCACGAACACGGACATAGACCCCGTAGGTGCCGGCCCGGATCCGATTGCGCTCGACGGTCGCGCCGCTGCAGTTGACGCCGATGTGGCTGGCCTCGAGGTCGCAGTCGACGATCGTCGCCCGCCCGAACGCCGAGATCGCCGTGGTCTGCTCGCCCGGCCCGCCATCGAGGCGACAGCCGAGGACGTGGACCTCGCCCCAGGACGACAGCGCGGATGGACGACCGCCAGGGCCGGTGCCGCCGGCCAGAACGCAGGCGGTGAAGGTCGCGTGGCCGCCGGCGTCGACCAGCACGCCCATACAGGCTGCGCCGATCGGCGCGACCGTGAGGCCATCGAACCGGACCCGGGCGCCGGCCAAGACGGTGACCGCCCGGTTCTGGTTGCCGCCGGTCAGCACCGACGGTGGCCCGGTCCGCCGCCAGTCGGCCGCCGGCTCGAGGCCGCCGCGCAGCGCGACCTCGCCGCCGAGCGCGAACGCGCCGGGGTACCCGCCGCCGGCCAGCGCGATCGTCCGGCGACCGAGCGCCAGCGCGCGGCCGAGGGTCGCGACCGGCAGCTTGCGTGAGCCGTCGCCGCGGTCGTCGCCGAGCGGCGGTGGAGCGAGGAACGTCGCGTCGTCGAGATCGAGGTCCATGGCCTTCAATTGCTGTGAAGCTTCGCAGATTCCCAGCCTTTGATCGATCGGCTCGCCGACGACCTCAATACCAGGACAGGCCGACCTGGACGCTGCCGCCGAGCACGATGCCGGTGCGGTAGCGCGCGCTGAGCGACAGGAGCTCGATCGACCAGGCCAGGCCACCGTCGTGGTAGAGGTCGTAGCCGGCCGCGGCGGTGACGCCGACGCCGCTGAAGTTCGAGTCGGCGACGAGGTTCTCGGTCCGCCGCGTGAAGTTGGCGAAGCCGACCCCTCCGCGCAGCCACAGGGCCTCGCGCAGGTAGAGCTGGCCACCGACGGTGATCAGCGCGCTCTGGTTGAGCCGGACCTTGCCGGTGTCGTCCTCGCGCCGGTACACGGTGGCCGCGAACTCGAGCAGCCAGACCCAGCGCGGCGACGCGACCGTGCCGACGCGCACCCCGAAGCCGCCGCCGGTGCCGCTCGACTCGCTGATCTTGAAGCCGAGCTGCATCGACGGGCCGAGCGCGGCGCCGATCGCGAAGCCGTCACGCACCGACACCGGCTCGAAGTTGGCCTCGCGCGCTTGGGCCGCCGCGCGCGGATCCGGTCGGAGCGCCGGCGGTTCGTCGGTGGCGGGCGCGACCGGGTCGGCGAGCGCGCGACCGCTCGCGAGCGCGACGATCGCCACCGCCAGCACCGCCCGGACCCGATCCATGATCAGGGCCCCGGGCCGCGGCCGAGCGGGACCAGGGTGGCGCTTGCGAGGTGAGGCTGGTCGGGCAAGAGCAGGCGCTCGACCACCTCGCCGCCGACCAGGTGGCGCTCGATGATCTCGGTTACGTCGGCCGGCGTCACCGCGCCGTACCAGACCTGCTCGGGGTAAACCACGATGGCGACGCCGCGCTCGCACTGATCGAGGCAGCCGGCGTTGTTGGCGCGGATCCGGTGGGTCAGCCCGCGGGCCGCCAGCTCCTTCTTGAGCAGGTCGCGCACCGCGATCCCGCCGCGGGCCTTGCACGAGCCCTTGGGGTTGTCGGCCGGGCGCTCGTTGACACAGACGAAGACGTGCCGCTCGTAGCTAGGCATCGCCGACGAGGCTAGCACGCTGCGCCGGCCCGCCCGTCAGTTGAACGGGTTGGTGCCCGTCCCCCGCTCGACGGCGTTGAACGGAACCCTCACTTGAACGGGTTGGTGCCCGTGAACTGCTCGACCGTGTTGAACACGACGAAATCTCCGAGCAAGGTCAGCTCGTAGACCGGGACGATCCACAGGGCGAGGTGGACCGCCGACCTGACCCACGTGTCACTGGCGACGGTGCCGTTCCAGGTGTGGACCTTGTGGAACGCGCCGTAGCTGCCGTAGCAGCCGGCGGCGGACGCGGCGAGGAGCGCGGTCAGGGCGAGGACAGGCAATTTCTTCATGCCCGTATTGTATGATCAGGACATGCGCTCCTGGCCCCTCGCGTTCGTCTCGGCGCTCTCGCTCGCGCCGGCCTGTGGCGGCGGCGGCGGTGACGCGCCGACCATCGACGCCGCGGCCGACGCCACCACCGTCGACGCCCCGACCGACGCCCCGATCGACGCCGGGATCGACGCCGGGATCGACGCCCTGGCCGCGACCTGCACCCCGCGGAGCGGCACCACCGTGATGCTGGCCCCGGTGGTCAGCGGCCTCGATCAGCCGCTCGGCCTCACCGCGCCGCCCGGCGACGTCCGGCTGTTCGTGGTCGAGCAGCCCGGCGCGATCCGCATCGTCGAGCACGGCGCGCTGCTGCCGGCCCCGTTCCTCGCCCTGGGCGGCGCCGCGGGCCCGGTGCTGTTCGGCGGCGAGCGCGGCCTGCTCGGCGTCGCGTTCCACCCGCGCTTCGCGACCAACGGCAAGCTGTACGTCGACTTCACTGCCAAGGCCGCCGGCGCCATCCCCAACGGCGCCACGGTGATCGCCGAGTTCACCGTCGCACCTGGCTCCAGCACCGTCGACGTCGCCACCCGCCGCGACCTGCTGGTCATCCCCCAGCCGTACGCCAACCACAACGGCGGCTGGCTCGAGTTCGGCAACGACGGCACGCTCTACGTCGGCATGGGCGACGGCGGCAGCGGCGGCGATCCCCAGGACCGGGCCCAGAACGACGCCGAGCTGCTCGGCAAGATGCTCCGCCTCGACGTCGACACCCGCACCGGCAGCAAGGCCTACGGCATCCCCGCCGACAACCCGTTCGCGACCAGCGCCGACCGGCCGACCGACCCCCGCCCCGAGGTCTGGCACAAGGGCCTGCGCAACCCGTTCCGCTGGTCGTTCGATCGCCCGACCGGCGACCTCTACATCGGCGACGTCGGCCAGGGCGCGTGGGAGGAGGTCGACTACACGCCCAACACCGCCCCGCTCAACTTCGGCTGGGACGATCGCGAGGGCCGCCACTGCTACGAGCCGATGAACGGCTGCCTGACCGCGGGCCGGACCGACCCGGTGACCGAGCACTCGTCGAACACCAACTGGCACGCGATCATCGGCGGGCAGGTCTACCGCGGCACCTGCTTCCCGGATCTGGTCGGCACCTACTTCTACGGGGACTACGCTGCCGGCGAGCTGTGGAGCTTCGTGATGATCAACGGCGCCGCCCAGAACGATCACCGCGTGCTGCAAAACGTCGGCGCGATCACCGCGATCCACGCCGACGCGCTCGGCGAGCTGTACGTCGTGACTCAGGACGGCGCCGTCCGCCACCTCGTCGTCCCCTGACGCCGATCGCCCCAACTCGATCGAGCGTGGTAAGGTGACGACGTGTCGCGCAAGGTGCGGATCTGGACCTGGGATCGTGGCGCCAGGCTCGTCGACATGGATGGTCCGTCCGAGCTGGTGGCCCCGGTGCTCAACACCGTCCTCAACGGCGCGCTGTGGCGCGAGTTCAAGCGATTCCCTCTGGACACGCTGGCGCGGCTCATGCCCCAGCTCGACGTACCTGCCAACGTGAGGCGCTTCGTTGAGATCTGGATCGAGGAACAAGGCACCCGACCGGCCGCCTGAGCTTGCCGCCTGGCAGCACCGGGCGATCGCCAAGGTGTCCGCGAGCGCGCTCTGCCGGGAGATCGTATTCGGCGGTGGCGCCGCGCTTGCCGCGCTCCACCTCCATCACCGCACCTCGCTGGACCTCGACTTCTTCACGACCCGCGAGCTCGAGCCAGGGGAGCTCTCGGTGCTGGCCGGGACGCTCCGGACGACGACGACGAC
>JAYVSF010000606.1:0-1604 GCA_043775605.1 Myxococcales bacterium | reverse complement strand
TGACCGCCACCTGCCTCGAGTTACTCGGCCTGCGGGCCCCGACCGAGTTTGCACCTTCCCTCGTGAGGTTCCGATGAAGCGCCGCACCGCCGCCACCCTGATCGCCACCGCCGTCACGGCGCTGGCCGCCGCCGCCCTCGCCGCCGCCTGCGTCAGCAAGTCGGCCGAGGCCTCGTGCAACTCGGGGAAGGACTGCCTGCCGGCGCTGGCGTTCGAGGATCTCGAGCACCACAAGTTCACCAAGGACAGCCTGCGCGACAAGGTCGTGGTGGTGAACTTCTGGGCGACCTGGTGCGGCCCCTGCAAGAAGGAGATCCCCGCGTTCAACCGGATCTACACCCGGTACAAGGACAAGGGCGTCATCATGCTGGGCATGCTCGAGGACAATCAGGTCGACGACTCCGGCCTGCTCAACTTCATGAGCGACTTCGAGCTGACCTACCCGGTGATCCGCACCAACGCCGACATCCTGGCCGCGTTCGAGTACCCCAACGCGCTGCCGACCACGTTCGTCTACGATCGCAAGGGCAAGATCCAGCTGGTCCACAAGGGCCCGCTCGAGGAGGACGCGCTGGCCGCGACCCTCGACAAGCTGCTCGCGAACTAGCGAGCCCTGACCGCGCGCGGCTATTTGGTGCCGAACAGGCGATCGCCGGCGTCGCCGAGGCCGGGCACGATGTAGCCCTTCTCGTTGAGGCGAAGGTCGATCGAGGCGGTGAAGATCGGCACGTCGGGGTGGGCGGCGTGGAGGGTGGCGATGCCCTCGGGGCAGCTCACCAGGCAGACGAACTTGATCGAGCGCGGGCCGACCGCCTTGAGCCGGGTGACCGCGGCGACCGCGCTGTTGCCGGTGGCCAGCATCGGGTCGAGCAGGATCGCGTCGCGGTCGTGCATCTCGCCGGGGACCTTGAAGAAGTACTCGACCGCCTGCAAGGTCTGGTGATCGCGGTACAGGCCGATGTGGCCGACCCGCGCGCTCGGCAAGATCTCGAGCATGCCGTCGAGGATTCCGGCGCCGGCCCGCAGGATCGACACCAGCACGATCTTCTTGCCGTCGAGCATCGGCGCCATGGTCGGCCCGATCGGGGTCTCGATCGGCACCAGCGTCGTCGGCAGGTCGCGGCAGACCTCGTAGCCGAGCAGCATGCTGATCTCGCGCAGCAGGTTACGGAAGCCCTTCGTGCTGGTCTCCTTGGACCGCATCAGCGTGAGCTTGTGCTGGACCAGCGGATGGCTGATGACGGTGACCTGGCCGGACATGGCCGGACCTTACAGCAAGATCCGCGCGGCCGACGTCAGTACACGGTGCCGTCGCTGTCGACCGCGATCGGCGAGCCGCCGCCCGGCCGGCGCTCGCGCGCGAGCTGGCGACCGGCGGCCCAGGTGCCGCCCTCGAGGATGCGGGCCAGCGGCCACTGCTCGGCCGAGACCTCGAGCCGCTCGCGCACTCGGTCGGCGATCCAGTCGAGCAAGGCGACGGTCAGCGCGCGCCACTCGATGATGAAGTCGTCCTGCGGCTTCCAGGTCTTGGCCAGCGCCCGCGGGTTGCGCGGCACCAGCACCCCGGCGTCGATCAACAGGCCGCCGTTGCGGTATTCAGGCAG
>JAYVSF010000605.1:0-2074 GCA_043775605.1 Myxococcales bacterium | reverse complement strand
GGCGCGCCGCGCTGGTCGTCGACGAGGCCTTGCCGATCACCGCGGTGGTCGAGACGATCCCCGAGGTCGCGGTGCCGTCGCCGTGGTCGCCGCCGGTGGCGGCGGGTGCGGCGAGGCAGGCCGAGGTCGCGACCGTGGTCGTGTCCCCGCGCGCCGTGGCCAGCGCCACCCCGGCTCCGGTCGAGACCGCGGCCCCGAAGGTCCGCTCGGCGACCGCACCGGGTGCGGCGGCCCCGGCCCAGCGACCGCGCACCGCCAGCGCTCCCCCGGGTGGAGCCACGGGCAAGAAGAAGCCCCAGGACCCCAACCGGCGGGCCAAGGGCAAGTTCCGCGAGACCCTGTGGTTCAAGAAGGGCGAACTCGACGCGGCTGCGGCCGAGGCCGCGGCCAAGAGCAAGGACGGCGCGGCCGAGGACAAGGTCGACACCCTGCCGATGGAGGAGCGCTACACCGACGACGGCAGCGTCACGAGCAACGACGCCGAGCGTTACAGCCTGAAGACCGGGCACACGTCGTCGATGCCGGCGATGTCCGAGAGCCCGGCCGGCCCCAGCCGCTCGTCGGTGAGCGAGGACGAGCTGATCAGCGAGCTCAAGCGCGGCCGCCGCAAGATCTTCATCGCGATCGCGCTCGGTGCGGCCGTGATCGCCGCGATCATCGTCGTCTTCGTGGTGTAGCGGCGGATCGTCCGGCGACCCGTCGAGGGATCAGGCGACGGTCGCGACCAGCGTGCGAGGGTCGGGGCGCTCGGCGCGAGCAGCCAGGCGCGGCCCGAGCTCGGCGACCGCGATCACCTCGGTCGTCGCGGCCAGATCGAGGTCGCCACGGACCGCCAGCGCGACCAGCTCGGGCAAGAGATCGGGGTGGCAGCCGATCACCCCGGCGATCGTGATCTCGGCGGCCAGGGCTGCGGCCAGCGCGGTGGTGAGCCCGCTGGCCGCGCTCGCGCCGAGCGGCGCGTGGGTGGCGATGGCGAGCACGCCGCGCGCACCGGCGACCGCCAGCGCGGGGCCGAGGTGCGCCGGATCGGTGAGCGCGAGCTTGCGCGGCCGGCGGCCAGCGCCGGCGTCGGCGAGCGCCTGGTTCACCGCGGCCGGGTCCGCAGCGCAGCGCACCACGCCGGCCGGGAGCACCGCCGTCAGCGCGTCGTCGTCGGTGGCGACGATGGGCGGCGCGCCCTTGGCCAGCAGCATCAGGACGGTCAGGCGGGCCAGGGCGCCGTCGCCCCACACCACCACCGGCTCGCGCGGGCTGATGCCGAGCCGGGCGTAGAGCGCGTAGGCCATCGCGACGTCACCGCCGAGCGCGGCCGCGGCCGGGCCAGGCAGCGCGAGTGGAGCCTCGAGCCGGACCAGCCAGCGGGCCCTTGCGGTCATCGCGGTGGCCAGGGCACCCGGGCCGGTCACGCCGACCAGCTCGCCGTCGGGGCACAGCACTACCCCGCCGCGGCGGCACAGGTCGCACTCGCCGCACGGGGCGTGTGACGGCACCAGCACCCGCGCGCCCAGCCACTCGGCGGCCGCCTCGCCGGTCGCGATCACCCGGCCGACCGCGGCGACGCCCCCGATCCGTCCGGGCGGGGTCCGCGTCCACGGCTCGATCGCGGCGGCCTCGATCGCGACGGTGACCCGACCCGGTCCGGGCGCGGGCACCGCGATCTCGATCGGCTGCCACGCGTACGGCGCGGCGCCACGCCGCCAGGCCGTCGCCATCAGGCCCAGCCTGCGCACGTGCTCGACGACATGACCACGGGCGCGCTAGTTGCGCCGGGCGGGATCGCCGATGTGGGTGGCCTCGTCGTCGGCCTCCACCGGCCAGCGATCGCCTGACGATGCGGCGCCGGCGCCGGCCCGGGTGGCCTCCTCGCGGTCGGCCTCGCCGAGCGCGCCGGCCGCGGTCGAGCCGAACCCGACCGCGAAGTCGCTGCCCTCGTTATCGTAGGGGTCGCCGCTCTCCTCGAGGACGTCGGCCTCGCCGAGATCGTCGAGCGGCGGCACCACGGTCGTCGCCGCGGCGCCGATGGTGGCGGTCGGCGGCGGCGCGACCACCGTCGCGGCCGGCATGCCGAACAGCG
>JAYVSF010000604.1:0-13751 GCA_043775605.1 Myxococcales bacterium | reverse complement strand
GGCGTCGAGGCCGGCGGCGACCGCGAGGGCGGCGGCGGCGGCATGGCCGTCCTCCTCCTCGTCGGAGCGGTTGCCGTAGCCGTCCTCGAAGTCGATGCGGAAGTCCTCGACCGCCTGCAGCACCAGCTTGGCCCGGACCCGCTCGTGGACGGTGGCGGCCAGGTGGGGCGGGACGCCGAGGGCCTGCGCGAACGCGATGGGGTCGGCGGCGTAGGTGTCGAACGCGCGCACCGCCAGCTCGCCGAGCTTGGTCGCGGTGTCGGCGGTGAACAGGTGGGCGCCGCCGTAGACGGTGTGGACCGGCTGGCGGGCGCCCGAGTCGCCCTTGTAGCGCTCGGCGACCTCGAGCTGCGCGACGTGGACCCTGGTGAGCGCCTTGGCCATCCGCTTGGCGGACAGACTGGTTCTGATCGTCGACATGGCGCCCATATATCATGTGAGCGGGCCTCGGCCGGAGGCTCCAAAGGGCAGCCCCGGCCCGAGCGGCACTCGAAGCCTCAGGTCCAGCTTGTGCAATACGGCCCGGCCGGCTACAGGGAGGGCATGACGTTCGAACTGGCGCACCCCGGGTTGCGCGGCGCGCTGACTGCCAAGGGCTACAACACGCCGACGCCGGTGCAGGCGGCGATCCTCGCCGCCGACGCGGCCGGCAAGGACCTGCTGGTCTCGGCCCAGACCGGCTCGGGCAAGACCGTGGCGTTCGGCCTGGCCCTGGCCCCGACCCTGCTCGGCGACGCCGCCCGGGTCACCGCCGGCCCGGTGCGGGCGCTGGTGATCGCGCCGACCCGCGAGCTGGCCCTGCAGGTCGCGCGCGAGCTGACCTGGCTGTACGCGGGGACCGGCGCCAAGATCGTCGCCTGCGTCGGCGGCATGGACGTCCGGCGCGAGGCCTGGGACCTGTCGAAGGGCGCGACCATCGTGGTCGGCACCCCCGGTCGCCTGTGCGATCACCTCGAGCGCAAGCACGTCAACTTCGACGGCCTGCAGGCGGTGGTGCTCGACGAGGCCGACGAGATGCTCGACCTCGGCTTCCGCGAGGAGCTGCAGACCCTGCTCGACGCGACCCCGGCGACCCGGCGCACGCTGATGTTCTCGGCCACGCTGCCGCGGACCATCACCGCGCTGGCCAAGCGCTACCAGAAGGACGCCGTCCGGCTCACGGTCGGCGACGACACGACGCCCCACGCCGACATCGAGTACCAGGGCATGGTGATCGCGCCGCGCGAGCGCGAGCTGGCCGTGGTCAACCTGCTGCGCTTCCTCGACCCGGCCGGGGCGCTGGTGTTCTGCGCCACGCGCGACGCGGTCACCCACCTCGCCGCCAACCTCAACGAGCGCGGCTTCACCGTGGTTGCGCTGTCGGGCGAGCTGAGCCAGAACGAGCGGACCCGGGCCCTGCAGGCGCTGCGCGACGGCCGGGCCAAGGTCTGCATCGCGACCGACGTCGCCGCCCGTGGCCTCGACCTGCCCGACCTCGCCCTGGTAGTCCACGCCGATCTGCCGCAGAACGCGCACATGCTGATGCACCGCAGCGGGCGCACCGGCCGCGCCGGCAAGAAGGGCGTCGCGATCGTGCTGGCGCCGGTGCCGGCCCGCCGCCGGGTCGAGCAACTCTTCCAGCTCGCGGGCGTCAAGGCGCGCTGGGTGTCGCCGCCCACCGCCGATCAGATCGTCGCCGCCGATCAGACCCGGCTGGCCGCCGAGCTGGCGACCCTCGCCGCCGACGCCACCGACGAGGATCGGGCCGCGGCGAAGGGGCTACTCGCCGAGCGCCCGGCCGAGGACCTGGCCTTGGTGCTCATCCGCTGGCACCGCTCGCGGCTGCCGGCGCCCGAGGAGCTGACGGTGATCACGCCGCCGTCGTCGCCGGGGCGCAGCGCCCGGACCGCGGCCCTGGGCGGCGATCGTGGGCCATCCGGGCAGGACGGGCCGGAGGGTCACGCCGGTCACGGCGGTCATGGCGCGCGGGCCCGCCGCGACGCCGCCAACGGCGAGCCGCCGGTGTGGTTCCGCATCGACGTCGGCCGGGTCCGCCAGGCCGATCCGCGCTGGCTCATCCCGGTGATCTGCACCCGCGGCGGCATCACCAAGGCCGAGATCGGCGCGATCCGCGTGCTGTCGCACGACACCCGCTTCGAGATCGTCGCCGAGTTCGCCGATCGCTTCGAGCTGGCCGCCGCCCGCCCGCCGACGGCGCACCCCGATCGCACGGTGCGCACCGCGAAGATCACCCGGGCCGCGGCCCCGCCCCAGCGCGCGGCCCACGGCGATGGCGACGACCGCCCCGATCGCGGCCCGCCGCCGACCCGGCCCGCCCCTCGCCACCGCGTCACCGGCCACTGATCGCGGTCACTCGATCAGCGTGCGGCAACGTCGGGCCTCGCGCGCGACCAGCCGCAGCTTCATCGCCAGCCGATCGGCCAGCCCATGTCCTGGTTGGTCTGGCTCGAAATACGAACCGCGAGGTCCAGACCTTCCTCCGGCGGGTGCGAAACGTGCACCCGTGGCGCGGATCGTGCGCCGGTCGGACGCACGGAGGTGACACCCAGGTCAGGGCGTCGACGAGGTCGCGGTCACGGGCGACGACGCGCCCGGCGGGCGATGGCTGCCGCCCTCGACGAACTCGACGGTGTCGGGGCACGACAGGCTCTCGAACGCCATGATCGTGTCCCTGTCGCCGAAGACGTCGGGGCACTCCGACAGACAGGCCTGGCGGACGCTGCCGCCGCGATCGGCCTGGCCACGGCACGCGACGTAGTGCTCGCACGCGCCGTCGCAGGTGCCGGTCAGGCGCGGCCCGACGACGTAGCGGACCAGGCAGCCGCCCAGCGCGGCCGCGAGCGCCAGCGCTGCCAGCAGCGCGCGCAGCGTTGGCCCCGTTGTCACTCCTTGGCTCCGTGGCGACCGGCGCCGGCGGCGAACCGGGCCGCGCCGCCCAGCCCCTCGGCGAGGGCCGCGATGCCGTGGCGGAGCTCGTTGGCCAGCGCCTCGGGCATGGTCAGGTCCCACTGCTCGTACGCGCTCAGGCGATCGCCACGCAGCGCGGCCTGCGGCAGCCGGGCCAGCTCGGCTGCCAGCGCCTCGGCCGCGGCCCGGGCCTGACCCTTGCCGACCACGCGATTGACCAGGCCCATGCTGAGCGCCTCGGCGGCGTCGACGCCACGGCCGGTCAGGATGAGATCGAGCGCGCGGGCGTGGCCGATCAGCCGCGGCAGCCGGATGGTGCCGCCGTCGATGAGCGGCACGCCCCAGCGCCGGCAGAACACGCCGAGCAGCGCGTCGTCCTCGGCGATCCGCAGATCGCACCACAGCGCCAGCTCGAGCCCACCGGCGACGGCGTGGCCGGCGATCGCGGCGATCACCGGCTTGGCCAGCACCGTGCGGGTCGGGCCCATCGGCCCGTCGCCGTCGGGCGCGACCCGGTTGCAACGGTCGGTGGCCATGGCCTTGAGATCGGCGCCGGCGCAGAACGTGCCGTGATCGCCGGCCAGCACCGCGACCCGGGCCTCGGGGTCGGCCTCGAACGCCGTGAACGCCGCGACCAGGGCCTCGGCGGTCGAGCGATCGACCGCGTTGCGGACGTCGGCGCGGTCGAGGACGACGGTGGTGACGGCACCCTGACGCTCGACGTGAACGGTCATGACGGCACTGTGCCACGTGCGTGCGCGACGGGCACGACCGCGACCGGCGCCGCCTACTTCCTCGGCATCGCGGCGCGCAGGAGCAGCCGCTTGGCGCCGGTCGCGCGATCGCGGAACCAGCCGCCAACCGAGGAGCGACCCGGCAGCTCGAGTTCGACCCGATCGCCGACCTTGGTCTGGCCAGCGCGGGTCACGGTCGCGTAGGCGCCGAGGCAACGTGCGGCCTCGGTCGCGATCGTCTTGAGCACGGCGGGATCGGCCGAGAGGTCCGGCTGGGCCCGGGTCGGCATCGAGCAGCGCGGCGTCGCGCTGTCCACGTGCGCCGCCGCGGTGCCGGCGGTGACCGTCGCGCCCGCCCAGGCCGCCTCGAGCAGGCCGGGCTCGCCGTCGGTGGTCACCACCAGGTTGGGCCGGAACCGGCGGACGTCAAAGTCGGTGCCCGGGCTCGCGGCGCCGAGCGCGGCCAGGCTGGCGGTGGTCACGACGTGCAACCCGGCGGCGTCGAAGTAGGTGCCGCGCGGGGTCGCGTACTTGCCCAGCTCTATCAACGTCGACATCTTCATCATCGAGAAGTCGGGCAGGGGCTCGTCATTCGCGATGGCGAAGTCGGCCCGCATTTCGGCGACGGTGGCCTTGGCCGCGCGGTAGTGGGCGGCGTCCTTGGCCGGCCGCAGCGCGCACAGCGTGACCTTGCGCCCGACCAGCGCCGACAGCCGATCGTGGATCGCCGGGTCGTCGCTGGTGACGGTGGCGCCGTCGGGCAAGGTGATGATCACCGGCGGCACGGCGTCGGCGCCCGCGCCCGCGGCCGGCTCCGCGGCGTAGCGCGCCGAGCACATCAGCAGCACCGGCAGCTTCTTGGCGCCGGTGATGACCGCCCGCTCCTCGTCGCGCACCGCCCACAGCCGGTCGCCGCGCAGGCCGCGCTCATCGACGTCGGCGACCGCGAGCGACTCGCCACCCATCGACTTCACCGGGAAGCGCCACAACGCCGAGACCACGCCGATGGCCACCATCGCCACGATCATACACGCGCCTACCCGCGATGGTCAGGCGGGGTCGTCGGGCTGGTCGGGGCCGAGGCGATCGCACGCGGCCCACAGCTCGTCGAGCTCGAGCCGCAGGCCGTCGCAGCCGAGCACCGGCTCGACGACGCCATCGGTGGCGCCGAGGCGGTGGAGGTAGAGTCCGCCGGCGACGAGCTCGAAGATCTCGAGCGTGCGCAGCTCGGGATCGACGAGCCAGTAGTAGCGAACGCCAACCCCGGCGTACCATGATGTCGGGCGGGATGCGGACCACGCCGCGGCGAGGCGGCACCCGACCGCCGGGCAGGTAGGCGAACAGATCGGGCTTGCGGCCGCGCCGGCTGCTCACCGCGAACTTCGCCTCGGACCCGCCGATGATCCCGCCGCGCCCGGCGAGCCACGCCCAGAGGACACTGCCAGCGACATCTCGGTCCGCTCGGTGCCTTGGGCCGACGGGTCGCTCATGCGCTTCACGATAGCACGCGGTCACCGACCGCTCCGTTTCCCGATCCGCGGCGCCCGCGGTCACGGCGACGCTGCGCCTGACGCTCGCTCCGGCGCTCACGCTTGCGGCGACGGGCGGGGTTGGCGGTCCACGGAGCGACGAGGTCGGTGGCGTCCCAGACCACCGGAAGCTCGCCGCAGGCGCGCGCCGCCTGGCACTCCGGGCAGTCGTGGACGATCTGCTCGGCCACCGCCCGCAGCTCGGCCGGCGACAGCGTGGCGCCCGCGCCGTCGAGGCCATAGTCGACCGTGCGCAGCGTCGCGCGCGCTGTCGGGTCGCCGCCGGCCGCGGCCGCCTCGAGCACGTCGACCTGCTGCATCGTGTAGCGGCGACCGTCCTTGCCGACGACGTTGGTGACACCGGCGGCCAGATCCATCACGAGGTTGTAGGTGGTCATGCCCGGGCGAATTGCACGGCCCGTGCCCGCGCCAACCCCGCGATCCCCCGTCGCCGCCCGTCCGACATCCGGACGCCCGTCCGGCATCCGGCCACCGGTGTCCGGTATCCGGCCACGCGGGCCCCGCTCGGCGCGGCGGTGGTACCCTCGGACCTCCATGGACCGGCCGCAGCGGATCGCGATCCTCACCAGCGGCGGCGACGCGCCCGGCATGAACGCGGCGATCCGCGCGGCGACGCTGATCGCCCGCGCCGCCGGGGTCGATGTCCTCGGCATCGAGCGCGGCTATCGCGGCCTGCTCGACGACGCGTTCGTGCCGCTGGGGCCGGCCGACGTCGGCAGCATCCTGCGCGAGGGCGGCACCATCCTCGGCTCGGCCCGGTGCAAGGACTTCCACCAGCGCGAGGTCCGCGACGTCGCCCGCGCCCGCCTCGCCGCTCGCGCCGTCGACGGCCTGGTGGTCATCGGCGGCAACGGCTCGCTGGCCGGGGCCAGGGCCCTCGCCGATCCGGCCGAGGCCGGCGCGACCCCGCCGCTCGTGGTCGGCGTGCCGGCATCGATCGACAACGACCTGGCGCTGACCAGCCTGGCGATCGGCGTCGACACCGCGATGAACACGATCGTCGAGGCCTGCGACAAGATCGCCGACACCGCGACCGCCCACGACCGCACGTTCATCGTCGAGGTCATGGGCCGCGACTGCGGCTACCTGGCGATGACCGCGGCGATCGCCGCCGGCGCCGACCTCGCGCTGTTCCCCGAGGCCGGCCGCGATCGGGCCAGCATCGTCGACGCGATCGTCGACACCGTGCTCGACGCCCGTGGCCGCCGCAAGCGCCGGCGGGTGATCATCATCAAGGCGGAGGGCGTGCAGGTCCCGGTCGATCAGCTCAAGGCCGCGGTCGATCAGCGCCTGCGCGAGCGCGCGGCCGGCGCCGATCCGGCCGAGATCGAGACCCGGGTCACCGTGCTCGGCCACGTCGTCCGCGGCGGCCGGCCGTCGGCGTTCGACCGGCTGCTCGGCAGTCGCCTGGCCAACGTCGCGGTCCGCGCGCTGTGCGCCGGCGACACCAACAAGATGGCGGCGTGGATGCCGCCGAGCGAGCTGCCGGCGACGATCGGCGTGCGGGCCGTCGCCGACCCGTACTGCTGGCTGGTCGCGCTCGACGCGGTGCTGGCCGAGACGGCCAAGCTGCTGCGCGGCGACAGCCCGCTGGCCCGTTGGCGCGCCGCGGTCTTCGACGACGTCGAGGGCGCGCTCCGGCAATGACCAGGCGCACCGCGACCACGTTCGCCCTGGCCGCGCTGCTGCTGGCGACCGGCTGCCGGCGGACCGCGCCGCCGCCATCGCCGGGCCCGGTCGATCGACCGTGGACCACCGCCGACTTCCAGCGGGTCGCGGCGATCACGCGGTGCGGCGACCTGCCCGCGTTCGGTTCGGCCGCGTTCGCGCGGATGACCGCGCCTGACGCGCTGGCGAGCATCGACCCCGCCGACCAGCCGGTGTCCGCGCGGTCCGGCGCGCTGCTCGACTACCAGGACGCGCTCGGCGCGATCTTCAAGCGCTACACAGTCGCGTGCGGCGACGCCCGAGCGGCGCTGACCCTGGACAGCGCGCTGCTCGAGCTGAACGTGCGCGCGCTGCCGCTGATGGACCGGTTCCTCGCCGGGTTCGCGCCCGACGACCCGACCTACGCGGCGCGGGTCCGCGGCCGCCAGCAGGTGGCCGACGGGGTGGTCGAGATGGCGACCGGGGCGGAGATCACCGTGCGCGGCACCGACTTCACGGCGCCACTGCCCGGCGTCGGGCTGCGGCTCGGCACCGCGCTGGCCCAGGTCCGCGCGCTGCTCCCCGCCGGCGCGCTCGACGGCGTGATCGGCAACCTCGGCGCCCCGACCGAGGGCGACGACAATCCGTATCGGCGCGCGCTGCGCGTCGAGCTGCAGACGGGCCTGCACAGCGTGCCCGCCGCACCCGCGCCGACGCCACCCTGATCAGGGCCGCGGCCACACCGTCGGCAGGTCCTTCAGCAGCTCGTAGACCACCGGGCCAGCGTGGTTCGCGGCCTGGAACTGATCGGCGTGATCGAGGATGCCGTCGAGCCGCTTGTAGTCCTCGGTCGAGAAGCCCGGCGACGGGTGGAAGCCCATCATGAACGTCGTCGGCGCGGCCAGCGACCCGCCGCTCCAGTTGGCGGTGAAGATGTCCTTCAGCTCCAAGGTGGTGACGTAGTCGACCATGATCGCGTTGTCGGGGACCTCGAGGATCGGCACGTGGGGCGCCGTCGTGCCCTGCTTGTCGTCGACGTTCGGATAGTACGGCTGGCTGGTGTCGCCGATGCGCGACCAGTTGCGCATGTTCCACAGCCACAGCTCGGTGACGCTGGGCCGGGTCCACTCCTCCATGCGCGCCCAGTTGTTGGCGCTGGTGTCGGCGACGTAGCCGTGGGCGGCCAGCGCCTTGAGGTTGTCGAGCGACGCGGTCCAGCCGCCGGCGCGGAACGTGATCGGCTTGCCGAGGCCGTGGGCCATGAACAGCGCGTCGGCGTCGGCGAGCAGGGTCTCGAGCCCGGCCTGACCGTAGGCCTCGAGCTTGATCGTGTAGCCGCTGGGGTCGGTCTGGTAGAGGGTCGACTGGTCGGTGATGCAGGTCAGGCCGGCGTGAGTGACGAAGTTGCACCACGGGTGGATGTGGAGCGCGATCTCGTCGCCGTGCTGGTCGCGGCTGTCCTTCAGCCAGGTCACGATCTCGGCGATCCGGGCCGCGGTCATGTCGGGATCGGTGAAGGTGTAGGGCCCGACGAACTGGGTGAAGCGCAGCGCCGGGTGGTCGGTGCGCAGGCGGCCGTGGGCGGCGAGCGCCTCGGCGCCGGGCTCGGGGAAGTCCCAGTCGGTGGTCATCGTGACGTACAGCGGGTGGCTGCGGAGGAAGGTCGCGCGCGCGAACGCGGTGGCGTCGCCGTCGGCCGCGAACAGGAGCTCGTGCTCGCCCGGGCCGAGGTCGCCGATCGCGAGCGCGCCGGTGAAGCGTACGCCGTCGGCGGTGAGGCGCTGGCCGGGGCCACCCGCCACCCAGACGTCGACGGCCTCGGTGCCGGCCGGCGCGGTGATCTCGACCGCCAGCGTGTCCTGGCCCGGGGTGAGCGGGTTGCCGATCAGGTTCCAGCGCGCGATCGGCGCGACCGTGTAGGCCGGATCGTTGGTCGCGGGCGCGGCCGGCGGCGCGACCCGCGGCGGGCCGAGGCCGTCGCCACCACAGGCGATCAGCAGGACGACGGCGACGGACGCGACCAGGCCAGGGGAGACGCGCGACATCGTCGCGGGATATCACGGCAGCCGGGCGGCGAGCGCGGGTTTCGCACCGCCGAGGCCGGGGTCAGCAGCCGTCGGGGATGGTCGCGCTGAAGCCCTTCGACTGGTCGTCGCCCTCGATCTCGAACGACCACTTGCCGTTGGAGTAGCCGTACCAGAGCTCGCCGAACGAGTTGGAGCCGTCGGCGCCCTGGCCCATGGCCTTGGCCCACACCTGGCGCGCGTTGCACTTCGGCAGCGGCACCGGGTCCTCGCAGCCGAAGCCCTGCATCGGCAGGACCATCGCGTCTTCCTGGCTGACGATGATCTGGACCATGCACAGCGGCTCCCACTTGAGCCCCTTGGGATGATCGGCCGGGCGCTTGGCCGCGCTCGGCGACACGAAGCGGTAGAGCACGCTGAAGTCGTCGGACAGGCCGAGGTGGACCTTGCCGTCGGCGCTGACCCCCTTGGCGTCGACGCGGGTGACCTGCGCGTCAGGGAATAGCTTCCTGGCCTCGGCCAGCGCGGTCGGGAACCAGCCCATGTAGTCCCAGGCGTCGGAGCTGAAGCCCTTGATCATGATCGGGTAGGGCTTGTCGCGCGGCAGCGCCGGCATCGGCACCGGATCGTCCTCGACGACGGCGCCCGCGGCGGGCGCGGCCGGGGCCTTGCAACCGGCGCCCGTGAGCGACTGCCGGGTGTTGTCCGCCATGGTCTTGCAGCTCCCGGCCGCGCTCGCGCGCGCGCTCTGGGGCAGGCTGCGATACTGGGCGAAGCCGGTCATCATCTGGTCGACCGTGCCCGCGAACTGGCCGGCGGCCGAGGCCATGAGCGGGCACGCCGCCATCGCGGCCATGACCCGGACGGCGTCGTCGCACTCGGGCACGCTGCTGCGGAAGTCGGCGACCCGCTTGGCGAGCGCGGGGTCGAGCCCGCCGGCGGCGACGTGGGTGACGGGATGATCGACCGGCTCCTCGACGACGGGATCGGTGGGGTCGTCGTCGTCATCGCCGGTTCCCTTGCCGCTGCCGCTGCCGCTGCCGTTGGTGCCGTTGCCGGCGATCAGGGGCTGGGCCGAGCCGCTGCTGCTGCCGTTGTACGCGACCTGGCCGGTGCCCGAGCCCGTGCCATAGCCCGAGCCCTCGGCCGTGCCCGTGCCCGTGCCGTAGCCCGAGCCCTCGGCCGTGCCCGAACCGGAGCCCGACCCCGCAGCCTGCGCGTCCGACTTCTTGCCGGCGGTGGCTGCCACCACCACCGCGATGCCGCCGCCGACCACCGCGACGCCGGCGAGCGCGAACCACAGCCCCTTCTTCGAGCGGGGCGGCCCCATGCCGATCACCTGGCCGGACGCGCCGGTCAGCGAGCCGGGCGGGCCGTAGCCCTGCTGATACCCGCCACCGGGCGGCGGCGTGCCCATCCCCGGCCCACCGCCCTGGCCCATCGGGTTCGACGGCGGATGCGACGGCAGGTGCGCGGGCGGCTGCGAGCCGGGCGGCCAGCTCGCCGGCGTCCAGCCACCACCGCTGGCGGCGCCGGGCTGCGCGGTCAGGCGCTGCAGCGTGCTCGGCGTGATCGGCGTCCACTGCTCGGGCGGTAGCCCCTGCGACGCGGCTTGCAGCGCCTGCGCCAGCGCGGTCGCCGACGGATAGCGCTGGGCCGGATCCTTGGCCAGCGCGTAGAGGATGACCTGCTCGAGCGCCGGCGGCAGGTCGGGTCGGAACTGGCGCGGCGACGGCGGCGGCTGATCGACGTGGAGGCGCAGCAGCTCGAACAGCGAGTCGGCGATGAACGGCCGGCGGCCGGTCGAGCACTCGAACAGGATCACGCCCATCGCGTAGATGTCGGTGCGGAAGTCGACCGGCTTGCCCATCGCCTGCTCCGGCGACATGTAGTGCGGCGTGCCGAGCAGCGAGCCGGTCTGGGTCGCGGTGCCGCCCATCTCCGGTCGCAGCTTGGCGATGCCGAAGTCGAGGATCTTGGGCCGGCCGGACTGGGTGACATAGATGTTGTCGGGCTTGAGGTCGCGGTGAACGATGCCCTTGGCGTGGGCCGCGGCCAGGGCCTCGAGCGCCTCGCCCAGCAGCCGGCACATCGAGCCCAGCGGCAGCGGGCCGACCTCGACCATCGACGCCAGCGGCGCGCCGTCGAGGTACTCCATGATGATGTAGGGCCGGCCGTCGGGGAGCTGCGCGAGATCGAGGACGTTGACGATGCTCTCGTGGCGAATGAGGTTGACCGCGCGGGCCTCGGAGAAGAAGCGCTCGACCAGCTCGGGCGAGTTGGAGCACTCGCGCGACAGCACCTTGATCGCGACGCGGCTGCCGATGGTCGGGTGGACGCCCTTGTAGACTCGGCCCATGCCGCCGACGCCCATCAGCTTGGCGACCCGGTAGGCGCCGACGGTCTGGCCGAGCAGGACGTCGTCGGTGACCGCGGCCATGGTGGCGCGATCGTTAGGACAGCTACCAGCGTCGGGCTGGCTGAGGCCGCAGTCGGGGCAGACGTACATGTCGCGGCGAGCGTACCATCTGGTGAGGAGCCGGGCGTGGGTTTCGCTGGCCGGGAGCCGGCCACGGCGGCCGGCAGCCGGCCACGAGTGTCCGGATACCGGACATTGCCGCGCGCAAGTAGGCGACCCCTGGTGACGCGCGGCTGGCCCGCGGCTTGCTGAGGTCGCGAGCATGTCCGCACCGCGCCCACGCCGCCCGCCGATCCTCGCCGCCGAGCTCCAACCCGAGCTGATCGCACCCGCGGCGGAGCGACCGCGCACCCGCGAGCGGCTGGTCACCGACGGCTGCGATCGGCTGACCGATCTCGAGCTGATCGCGGTGGTGCTCGGCACCGGCGTGCGCGGCCGCAGCGCGATCGCGGTCGCGCGCGACCTGCTGGCGTGGACCGGCGGACTGGCGCCCCTGGCCCGGGCTCGGCCGCGCGATCTGGCCCAGGTCAGCGGCGTCGGGCTGGCGCGAGCGGCGCGCCTGGCGGCCGCGTTCGGCCTCGGCCTGCGGGCGATGGTGCCGCGCCTGCCGGAGCCGGCCGGCCTGGTCGACGCGCTCGACGTCTACGACCGGGTGTGGCCGCGCCTGGCCGGGCTGGCGCAGGAGGTCTTCATCATCCTCGCGATCGACATCCGCAACGTCGTGCTCGAGGAGATCGAGGTCGCGCGCGGCAGCCTGACCCAGGTCGAGGTCCACCCGCGGGAGGTGTTCCGCCCGCTGATCCGGATCGGCGCCGCCGGCGCGATCGCCGTCCACAACCACCCATCCGGCGATCCCACGCCCAGCGCCGAGGACCTCGCGCTCACCCGCCGCCTGCGCGAGGTCGGCGAGCTCATCGGCATCCCGCTCGTCGATCACGTCGTCGTCGCCGAACGCGGCTGTCGCTCCATAGCCGAGTGGCTCTCGACCGGCGCGTGAGGGCCGAGGCTGCTCAGGCCGGGCCGGTGAAGCTGACCATCCACTGCACGCCGAAGCGATCCACACACATGCCGAAGTACGGCCCACGGCGCGTTCGCGAGCGGCATCGTGACCTTGATCGCTGTCAGGCCGCCGCTGAAGTGGGCGGCGACCACGGTGTCGGCGTGGAGCGTGAAGTCGTCGAGGCTGGCGGTGAGCCGCTTGGCCGGCGGCGGCGGGGGCATCAGCCAACCGCGGCGACACCCGCGACGCGGTCCCGAGGTGCGCCCGGCTACCGTTCCACGCAGACCCCGACGGTCGTCGCAGGGAGCGTGGTGCCGTCGCACTTCCCGCCCGCGCAGTCACGCCCAGCTCGTCGGTGAGGCCGAGGCAGCAGCCCGCGTCCTGGGCGTCCACAGACAACACAACGTGCAGGCGGGTGTCGAACCAGAGGGCCAACCCCTCGAGGAACAGCCGGGGCGCCACTCTCGACAAGATCTGCCCCAGCTTGGTGGCGAGCTTGCTGGTCTTGAGCGCATCGAGCGCGGCGCCGCCGACGGCGAACAGGGCGATCTCGCCGATGAGGTAGCCGGCGAGGTAGCCCCAGGCGTGGCCGCGCACGAACGGGTTCTCCGACAGCAGGCGTCCCTTCCACGAGGTCACCCATGAGCCGAGCGCGGCCTCGACGTCGTCCCAGCTCAGCTTCTGCAGCGCGCCCCACAGCGCCTTGAGCTGACCGACGATCTCGCCGCTGAAGATGCTCTGGATCAGATCGAAGATGCCGCGGACGGTGTCGGCGATGCAGGTGACGAAGCCGTGGGCCAAGCCGCCGAGGTACGACGGGATGACGCTGAACTCGCCGAACATCGGCGCGACCTTGGCGAAGAAGTCGAAGCTGACGCAGCCGGCCTCGACGAGAGCCGCGCCGCCGGGTAGCTCGGGCTGCCGCTGGATGAGCGCACGGCGCTGGACGAGACCGCTGTGCGCGGTGCCCCCGTGGCCGTCCTTCGCCGCGCCTGCGTGCTGGTCCGGGGCCGGCACGTCGACGGTGGTGTGCTGCTCGCCGCCGCGGCCACCGCCGCCACCGCCGCGGGCCCCGAGCTCCTCGATCGCCGCCGCGGTGGCGGGATCGTGCGCCGCCGGGCCGGAGGCGTCTGCGCCGGAGCCAGCGACGTTGGCACCTGCGCCCGCCAGGTTCGCGCCCCCGCCCGCGCCCGCGTCACTCGCGCCGTGACCGCCCGCGGACTGCTTGCCAGCGGCGGCCCCGCGGCCCACGGGACCTGCAGCGGCGGCTCCACCTCCTCCAGTTGCCGCTCCCGCCTTGCCCTCATATCCGGGCGGTGCGGCGGTCTCCTCGGACGACTCGCTGCCTCCGCTGCCCCCGCCGCCGCTCTCGTCGCTGGCGTCCTCGTCGCTGCCTTGCGCCTCGTGATCGCCACCGGCGGTCGGCGATCCTGCCGCGGCGGCGTCCCCGCCCGCGGCGGCCTCACCACC